>DATKYS010000030.1 GCA_035528375.1 bacterium | reverse complement strand
GGGGGGGGGGGTGTCGCGGCCCCCTCTCCCCATTGGGGAGAGGGCTAGGGAGAGGGGCGTGCGGGTGCGGATACCCGGCCATACGTCTATAAATCGTAAATCCCTTCCGCAGGGGCGACCGTCCACGGTCGCCCGTCGTTTTTTCCCGACCCGGTGGCCTCGGCGACCGAGTTTGGTTTAATATGGAACCGCAAACGCCGCGGGGTCCGCCATGCTCAAAAAAATCCTCCCCCTCGTCTTCCTGTTCCCCGCCCTCGGGCCCGCGGCGGCCGACGACGGGGGGCTGACACTCTGCATCGCCCCGTCCGGCACCCCCGGAATCGTCGCCTTCTTCCTGCGCCCCGACCTGCCCCCGGACCCGCTCTTCCGCCCCCCGTTCTACGTCGCGGCGGGCGGGATCGAGGAGAGCGAAACGGTGCTGCGGCAGGTCTATCGGGCTGAAATCCGGCGGGGCCTGCCCAACCGCCTCCCCCCGCCCCACGCCCCGGACGTCGCCTTTGGTGAGGTGGAGCCGGGCGCCCTCGTGGAGCGGGTAAAAGCCCTGGGCGACGGACCGGCGGTCCTGGTCGTGACCGATCCCGGTCTAGCCGACCGGCGGGAGGCCCTCGCCCGGGAGCTCCCCGGCCTCCGGGTCATTCCCGGGGTTCACGCGGGCTGGGTGGGCTTCGACGCCCGATACGACCCGGGCAGCCTCGAAATTTATTCCTGGGAGTGGTGCGACCCCTGCCGCTCCTCGGGCCCCTTCGACGACTCCTTTTCGGTCTGCGGGCTGTGCTCCGAGGAGCTCGGGCCGGTGCTCCCGCGCCTGGTCTGGCGCGACCGGCTGGGACGCCCGCACTCCCGGGAAGCGGTGGTGGAGAGGCTCACCGGGGAGGAGCTGGTCCCGAAGCGCGAGCTTTGGTACATGCTGCGGGGCCGCGACGCGGAGGGGCGATGATGGCCTTGATTTTCACCCTGGCCTGGCTGCCGCTCGTCCTTTCCGGCCTCCTCCCGGGGGTCCCGGTGGAGCTGGAGCCGCTGCCGGCGCCCGACGAGGGCCACACCCTGGCGCCGGGCGCGGATTTATCAATCGTATGCCCCACGCCCGGGCGCGTGTTCGTCGCCTTCGGGGGGGCGGAGCCGCGTCTGGCGGCGCTGGGTGGGGCGAGGAGCCTGGCCTGGGTCCTGCCCCTGGCGGCCGAGCCCACCGACCTCGCGGCGGCGGGACCCAATCTGGCGGCGGCGGGCGACTCGGGCGGCGGCGTGTATCTGATTAAGGGCGACGGGACGGTCGTCTTCGCCGGAAGACTTCCCGGCGGCGGACCGGTCCGATTCGCCCTCGCCGAGACCGCGCCGACCGGGGGCGAGAAACCTGAGACGACCCTCTACTGCCTGGGGCGGGAGAGCTGGGCGGCCCTCGACCCGGCAGACCCGGCCGATTCCGCCCCGCGGAAATTTCCGCTGCCCGCGACCTCGCCGCCGGCGGTGGTCGGGGGTACGCTCCTCTACGGCGCCGGCGACACCGTGATCGCCATTGACCCGGAGGGCGGTGAGCTCTGGCGCTACGGGACCGGCGGGAGCCTGACCGCCGCACCGGCCGTCCTGGGGGGGATGATTTATTTCGCCTGCGGGGACAACCGGTTGTACGGCTTTTCGCCGGACAACCCCGCCGCGCCGCTGGTGGAGTACCACGAGCTGGGCGCGCCGCCTTCCGCCCTCTACGCCCTGCCCGGGGAGGGGCTGGCCGTGGGGACGGTGGAGGGGAGGCTCCTTTTCTTCCAAGACGGCACTCCGGCGGGGGAGGTGGACCTGGGGTGGATCCCCCGGCCGGGGGCGGTCCTGCGCGGCCGGGAGCTGATCATCCCCCTCGGCTGGAACCGGCTGGCGGCCCTGGACCTCGCGGGCACCCCCTTCGATCCCGAAGGGCCTGGGTCGGGACGGGTCGCGCTCGATTGGCTCTTCATCCGCGAACCGGGCCTGCGCGGTGGAGCCACCCTTTTCGCGCCCCCGGCGGACCTGAAGCTCACCGACGAGGAACGCGCCCGGCTCGCCGTGTACGTCGCGGGCCGGGACGGGCGCCTGGTGGTCCTGGCCCGGGGACATCCGGTAAATTAAAAAACCCGCCCCTACGTCTATGCCCCGCGAATCTCGCCGTAGGGGCGACCGGTAGGACGAGTCCTCCACGGTCGCCCGCATGTCCCCTCTCCCTTTTAGGGAGAGGGTTAGGGTGAGGGTCGGGGTAGGAAATGTTAAAACGGCGGGGATAGGAATCCCCGCCCTACGCCATCGCAACTAAGGGTGAGGGGTAAAAAAGTGGCGGGGACAAAAGTCCCCGCCCTACATCATGAATCGCGCTCCCCTCACTCCCCCAACCGGCGCAGGTACTCCTCGATGGCCTGGCGGTACTCGGGCGGGAACATCCCTATCTCGAGCCGGGAATCGGCGGGCCGCAGCTCGCCAAAATCCTCCGGCCGCTCCACCTCGAGCGGGGGCGGCGGCTGGACGGTGTAGGGCCTCGCCTGCTGCGACTCCCTTCGCCGGGAGAGCTCCTCCTCGTTCAGCGACCGCTGCGCGTCGAGCATCCGCCGCAGGAGTTGCTGCTGCTCCTGTTGCGTGGGCTCGCCGAGGCGTCCCTCGCGCAGGAGCTCCTCGATTCCCCCCGCCTGGGACGCCATCTCGCCAATATCACCCAGCATGCCCTCCATCTCGCCGTACTTCTGCGCGAGCTCCCCGAGACCCTGCTGAATCGCCGCCTGCCGGGCCGCGAGCTGCGCCAGGTTGAACCCGCCGGGCATGGGCATCGGCATCCCGCCCGCGCCCTGCATCGTCTGCTGGTTCACCCCCTGCTGCCGGGCCGCCAGCTCCCCCAGGGCGGCCATCAGCTCACTCATTCCCGTGGAGCTAGCGGCGCTCATGGCCTGCCCCTGTATCTCCAGGAGCTTGAGCCCGACGGCCGTGAGGGTGGCGAGCTGGCGCCCGGTGAGGGAGGCGTTGGGCCTCTCCCCGGCGGCGATTTCGGCCGCGCTGGAATCCAGGCTGACCGCGAGCTGCTCCAACTGGTCCAGGAGATCCGAGTCCAGGTAAACGGTCTGGCGGTAGACGTCCTCCAGGTTCACCGCCACCCGGCGCACCCCGGCGGAGATGGAGGCCAGGCGCCGCCCGATTTCTCCGCTCCGCTCCGCGGACCCGGGGCCCGCGATAAGGCCGACGACCTGCTCCTGGTACCGGGAGAGGAGAATCAAGGCGTTGACCTGAGCGGCTATCATCTCGAGGAGCTTGCGGTGTTGGCTGGACCTCAGCTCGGCGAGGGTCCCGGCGAGGCTCTGGTGGAACTGGCCCAGAGATTGGGAGGTCTGCCCCAGCATCCCCCGCGCCGACCGGGATTCGCCGGCCTGCAGGGATTCCGCCGCCTGCGAGGAGAGCTCCGCCGCGCCGGACTCGGCCAGCTCCGCCGCCGCCTCACCCACCTCCTCCGCCGCCCGGCCCAGGTCCTCGTCCACGGTCGCCAACTCGGAGAGCGCCTCCCGGACCGTCTCGGCTTCCTCGGAGAGCGACTCGATTTCACCGGCCTGGTCGGAGGCGTCCTCGGGATTCGGCTCTTCGAGAATTTCCCCCGATCGCTCGGAGGCCTCGGCCGCCCGCTCGACCAGCTCCGTCAGCCGCTGTTCCGCCTCGGCCCGCCGGAGGAGTTCCAGCATCCGGTCCAGACTGCGCTCGAACTCCTGCCGGGTTTGATTGAACTGGGCCGCCAGCCGCTCGATCTCGGCCCGGTCCAGATTCTCAACCGCCCGCTGCAGCGAGGCGAGCTGCTCCTTCAGCCGCTCGTCCAGGACCTTTTCCAGGAGCCCCTGCACCTCGGAGAGTTTGGCGAAGCTCTCGGGGGTGATGAGGTTCTTCTCGTAGAGGGTGTTCAGGGTGTCCTCGAGCCGGCGGACGACCTCCTCGGCCCGGGCCACCGCCTCCGCCTGCTCGTCCATCAGCCGGCGGAGCTGCCTCTGTTCCTCGGAGCCCACCCGTTCCTCGCCGCGGTGCTCGCGGGCCAGCTCCTCCATCCGCTGGGCCAGTCGCTCCTCCCGCTCCCCCAGCTCCTCGAGGGAGTCCAGCGGCCCGGCGAAGGTCTCCCCCTCCACTATCTCCTCGATGCCGGGGTAGCGGACCACGAAGCCCGCCGACGGGACGGTCTTCGGACCGGCGAAGGCGTCGTTGTCGGTTACCTCCAGGCGGCACAGGAGCTCCTCACCGGGGAGGAGGTCCACCCCGGTCAGATTCCAGCGGTAATCCACCCGGGCCACGAGGCCGAGGTTCCGGGCGATGACCAGGCGCTCCGGCTCTCCGACGCCGCCCCCCTCACCCCGCCGGGAGTAAACCAGCGAGAGAGAGGAAACACCGTAGTCGTCGGCCACCCGCGCCGAGAGGGGGACGGTCATGGTGATGTCCAGGTCCACGGCGCCCCCGGGCTCGTCGAGGACGATGGTAGGCGGCTCGTCGGGGAGGGCCACCAGGCGGTAACGCGGCGTGGCGGACTCGAGGCCGTTCGCCGCGGTGAGGCGGAGATTCCAGCCCTCGCTCCGACGGAGGGTGAAGGAGGTCGCCAGACGGGAACCGGCGGCCAGCGGGAGCGGCTCCACCGGGACGGCCGGTGATTCCTCGAACTCGAGCCCGGCGGCGGAGAGCTCCGGCGTCGCCAGCGCCTCGAGCCCGATGCGGCTGCCCACGGGGGCGATGACGTTCCCCTCGCCCGGAGGCAGCTCGCGGGGGGGCAGGCCGGTGTACGCCGGAGGTGTAATTTTCAGGCGCAGACCGCTCAACCGGGGGGAGGGCAGGAGGGTGAGGGCGTACCTTTCGCCGGCGCCGGCGGCGTGGAGCACCTGGTACTCGAGGGGTTCTTCCAGCGGCGGCAGCGCGGCGGCGAAGACGAGCGGGTCGTCCACCGGCTCGAGCGCGGTCTCCCGCCAGGGTCCGCCGCTGAGGGGCCGGTGCCGGAGGACCGGCGCCCGGGGGGGGTGATCGAAGAGGGCCCGGACGGTCACACGAGACCCGGGAGCGATTTCGAGGTTACCCGGTTCGACCTCGATGAGCCGGGGGACGGGCGGCGAGGTGTCCGCGCCCAACATCCCGCGCCAACCCAGGTCGTAGCTCCCCGGACCGATGAGGACCCCGAGACCGAAAACGAGGAGCGCCCCCAAGGCCCCGGTCAGGGGGCGCCTGAGCTCGCTCCGCCAGACGTCTCCCAGGTCGGGTTTCGCCGCGGCCAGCAGCCTCTCGGCACGCCGCACCTGGAGCCGGGCGAAAGGGTTCGGTGAATCCAGGAGCTCGGCGGCCGAGGAGAGCTCGTCGCCCAGAAATGTATCGGAACCTTCGAGGGTGCGCGCGGCCAGCGGGATGTCCGCTCGGCTCGCCGAAACCGCCCTCGGCGAGAGGAGGGGCCGGTAAAATAGAAGAAAGGCCGCGACCAGCCAGCCCAGCCAGCCCAGCAACCAGGGCAGCCCGGCGGCGACGGCGAAGAGAACTAAAGGCAACGGCGCGACCAGGGCGACCAGGAAGAGGAGCGCCCACCGCGCCCACCGCACCGCCCTCAGCCGGTTTCGCACCCGCGCCAGAACCTGTCCGAGCTCCAGCATGGCACTATCCTGTACGCCCGCCGGCGGCGGAGGTTCCGGGGGCAGGGGCGAAGCGGCCGAGGAGGTCCACCCCTCGGGCGCCTGAGTTCGCCGACAGCGCGTCCTTGAGCCTCCGGCAACTGGGGCACCGCCCGCACATCCGGCCGCGGGCGTCGGGGGGACGGTAGCAGGAGTAGATACGGTCCAGGGGGAGGCCGAGGTCCAGCAGGCGGGCGACGATCTCCCGCTTCGTCCGGTGCACCGTGGGCGACACGGCCTGTACCCGGCCGGCGGTGGCGAGGAAGAGGAAGCGGTCGGCGGCGGCGAGGAAGGAGGGGCTGTTGTCGGGGAAATCCACCGCCTCGTCGGCGTTCAACCCCATCGCGACGGCGGCCATCCCCAGGGACTCGGCCACGGCGGCCCCCAGGCTGAAGAGGACGGCGTTACGCGCCGGAACCCACAACCGCCCGACGTCCGCGTCGTCCTCCAGCCCGCCCTCGATCAGGGCGCCGGTGCGGGGGAGGTCGCGGTAGAGGTCCGTTTCCGTCTCGCGCAGGGGAACGCCCAGTACCCCCGCCTGCGACTCCGCCGCCGCGCGCTCCCCTTCCGCGGCGAGCTGGCCGTAATCCACCCACAGGGTCGCGCCCAATTGACCGCCGGCCCGCAGCTCGGCCGCCGCGCCGTACGAGTCCAGCCCACCCGAGAGGAGGACGAGGGTCTTCGCGTTCATTACGATTCCTCGTTCCGCCACGCGGCCGAGGCACCCTCGGATTCCCAAACGCGGACCTCGTGTACCCGGACCGGCGCGTCGGCGCCCTTCAAGCTCGACTCAAGCTCCCCGGCCAGGTATTTCGCCAAAATCTCGCTGGTGGGGTTGAGCCGGTCGAAGGGCTCCAGCTCGTTCAGGAATCGGTGATCGAGCCGGTCGCAAATTTTCCCCAGGTGCTCCCGGAGCACCCTGAAGTCAATGGCTAGCCCCTGCCCATCGAGCTGAGGTGCGGAAACGGTCACCTCGACCCGCCAGTTGTGGCCGTGGAGTCGCTCGCAGGGACCGCCGTAGCCCCGCAGCGCGTGGGCCGAGGAAAAGCTTCCCGTAACGGTCAAGAGATACATGGGTTGCCCTTCTGAACGAAAACCGACGACGCCCCGGCGTCGAGGGCGGTCCGAATGCAAGCCAGGGCCGACTCCGGGTCCAGGACGGTCCAGAGCTCCACGGACACGTCGTCGGGCCAGGCCGGGGCGTAGGGCCCGCGGAAGAGGTGCGCCGCGTCAGGCGAGAGGGTGAAAAGCGATGGCGGCGGCGCCGGGAGGCCGAGCACCACCTGATCCAGCATCCCGAAGAAGCCCTCGAGAGCGGGGTCCACACCGGCGCGGACGACGAGGGTCAGCCCCAGCTTCTCGGAAAAATCACGGGCCGCCCGGACCAGCTTCCTCGCCAGTCGCCCGAGGAGTTTTGCCGACTCCGGGTTCCCGGAGGGCCAGTCGCCGGTCAGCTCGAAGACGGCCGTGTCCAGGCCGAAGAGCTCGAGCTCCGCCACTCCCGCCGCCGCGCTCACCCAGTCGAGACCCAGGCCGTCCACCAGCCCTCCGAGCACCCCGGACGAGCGCCGTCCGGCCACCGACCGCAGGAAATCGGCCTTCACCCGGGCCGCCTCCAGGGCGTGGCCGATGACCTCGATTCCCAACTGGTCCGCCTTGCCCGCGCCGGAGGTGGAGACGCGCCGGAGGTTGACCGCCACCCGGCTCGCCACGGGGCTGCGGAGCACGTCCCCCGCCCCGGCCTTCGGCGTAGGTTGCACCTCGCGGGGGCGGGTGAAGCGCAGGCACGCCCGCCCGGAGGCCTCCACCAGTTTTGCGACGAATCCCTCGTCGGAGGATTCCCCCACCTCGACTACCAGCTCGACCCGCCGGTCCATACGGTCCACCAGCCCGGCGACGGTCAGGGAGTAAGCGGCGAGGTCGGACGAGGTGTCCAGCCCGGCGCCGAGGCCGATGACCAGGCGCTCCGTAGAGGACGGCCAGAAACGCAACCCCAGCATGGCGGCGACGTCGAGGTCCACCATCCCGGAACCGGCTCCCAGCCGCGCCAGGAGGACGTCGAACCGCGGGAGCTCCATCCGGGAAAAATAGGGTGCCAGGCGGTCCGGCAGGCTCATCAGCTCCAGCCATCTCTCCGTGGTGTAGCTCCCCAGACCGATTTCCGGGCCCACCTCCGGGCTCCACCCGGCCGAGAGGAAGCGGTTGACCATCTGGGGGGACCGAATCTGCAGGCTGCCGTGGTAGTGGTCGTAGCGGACCGACTTGGGATACACGTTGGAGACGGCGTACTGCCCGACGATGTAGCCGCCGGAGGTCTCGACGGCCTCCCGGGGCGTCCGGTCCTCGATACGCCCCTGGGTGAGCGCACTCCGGACGAGCTGGGCCGGCACCGCCACCGGATCAATGTCCGCGTAGGAGCCGGCGCCAAGCTCGATGAGCTTCAGGGCGTGGAGGGAGAGGATGACGGGAAGTGGAACGGGAAACAGCTTGGCCTCGCGGAGCATCTTTTCGACCTCCAGGACGAGCTGCTCGGCGATGGACGGGTCGAGGCCGGAGTTGATGACGATGGCCGAGATACGCCCCTGGCGCGACCAGGGGAAGAGCTCCCCCGAGAGGTCCCGCACCAGGATGGACCCCTCGTTGGTCTCCAACAGGTCGAGCTGGTGGGTCGTCAGGCGATGATCGAAGACCTGGGCCTCCTCCAGCCGCCGCTGGCTGCGGTAGAGGACGTAGGCCTTCGCCATGTCCACATGGCCCGTGCGCAGCAGGATTTTCACCACGGCGTCCTCGAGCTGCTCCTCGGTGGGGACGCCGGTGGCGGTCTTGCGCCGCAGGTAGAGCGTGACCGCCTCGGCCACCTCGGCGGGCCAGAGGGGGTCCTCCATGCCGACGGCCTGGGCGGCGGCCATCACCTGGGCCGAGACCCGTTCCTTGTCGTAGGGAACCAGGCGACCGTCGCGCAGCTTCAAGAGTGTCAGGGGCAGATGATCCAGTAAAACTCCTTCGGCGGAGGCGGTCCAAGTCTATGCACCGAAATGCGGTGTGTCAACCGCGACCGGCGGGCTAAAAAAAGGGCGGTCCGCGGACCACCCTCGAGCCAACCGCTCAGGCTTACCGGGCCCCAACTCGTCCCGACCGGAAGGGCCGGCGCTCGTGCTCGATGCCGAGAATCCCGAAGAGGCCGTCCATCGCAGTCTCCTTGTCTCACGTGAGGGGGAGCCCCGGGGCCGACGGTCGGTGGGGAGGTTCCCATACCCACCGGTCAACGCAGTATAGACGGTCGAGTACGGAATTTCATCCCGACAGAGTCTCAATTAGCCCCGGTGAGCTTGAGCCACAGGAGCCCCGCCGCCCGCGCGTCGGCGGCTGCCCGGTGCGCCCGAGGCAGGGGGATGCCGAACTCGCGGCAGGCGATCTCCAGCGTCGCCCGGCCGTAGGAGAGCCTGGCCCGCGCCAACGGCAGGGGATCCAACCAGGCGGCCAGCGGCGGAATCGTCCTCCCCGCGCGGGCCATCTCGATTTGCAAAAAACCGAAATCGAAGGGGGCGTTGTAGGCCAGGAGCGGAAACCCGGCCATCCGCCCGGCGACGACGGGGGCGAGCGCGGCGAAGGTCGGCGCACCGGCCGCGTCGCGGTCGCTTATCCCGTGAATCGCCGTCGCATCCGGCGGGATGTTGCACCCCGGGTTGACCAGGCTGCTCCAGGCGTCCGTCTCGACGCCGGACTCGAAGCGCACCAGGGCTATCTCCACCACCCGGTGCAGCCCCGCGTCCAGCCCCGTGGTCTCCACGTCCAGGGCGATGTAGCTTTCAGTTGGTACGTGCATCAGATGAGTTATCCGTTGCGTAGCACCCGGAGGTTGATTATAATACCTGTTGAAATCTTCTGGGGGATTCGATGCGCATCACCCGGCTCATCGTGCTCGTGGGGCTCATGGCGCTGGCGTGTGACCTGGGCGTCGGCGCGGACGGCGGGCTCACCGGCTGGGACTGGGCCAGTGCCATCGCCCGCGACGCCGTGGACCTGGCCTACGGCGAGCACTGGTACGTGTCGTCCTTTGGCGCCGAATACCTGGATATTTCAGGCGACCTGTACGAGGATATACCCTTCCCCGAGTGGGACGTGTACTACTCCGACGGCTCGTACACGTTGCTGTGGGTCATCATCCACCCCGACGGCCGGTATTCCATCTTCGAGTTTGACGGCTACGGTGCATCTCCGCTAAATTCAACGTACAGCTCCGAGGCCGTCGCCTCGTGGCTGCGGACCGCCTCTCGCGTGTATCGGGAGTTAACCGGCCTGACGGACGACGTCTGCTATGTAATGAACTGCTGGTGTGAAGAGGAAATGGATAATTGCGATTTAGTAGCGGTCGGCCTTTATGATGTTGATCTTGAAAGGTTGGCCGTGGCGTATCTCCTTGCCCAAACCGGCGAAATAACGGGATTCAACTTCTACTAGTGAAACCCTTCATCAAGAAGTTGCTGCCCCCATTGATCGTCGGCTTCGCCCTCGCTGGGTGCAGCACGTTTACCGAGGTCACCCCGACTGAGGGGGGCGACCTGGACTGGGCGCGGACCATTGCCGACGGAGTCATTGCGGACTTCTACGACCAGAGCCTTGTCATGTTCAGGGTCGAGGCCACATACCTCGACATCCAGGGCTTCCTCTACGGCGGTGTCCAGCACCCCTACTGGCGCTTCTGGTACAACGACCCCGACATCCTGGTCCGCATCGTCGTCCACCCCGACGGAAGCACCACCGTTATGGAGGACGAAAATTATCACAGCTACGATATATCGTTCACCTACACCTCCGCCGATCTCGCGGACTGGCTCGAGCTGGGGCGGTACTGCTACCGCTACATCACTGGACGTGAGGACGACGTTTGTTACGGATTCGAGGCCTTCTGCGGCGAGTACAGTTCGGATGCGCGGATTACCCTCTTCAACCCGACGTTCGACAAATTAGCGCGGGTCGAGATAAACATGATAGACGGAACATTAGTCTCATTCGACCTCTATTAAAAAAGCCGCTCGCGGGCGGCCCTTTTTTGTAAACCGGGAAGCCGTCCCCCCTCCGCGCAGAAACGGAAAAGCCGCCCGAAGGCGGCCTTTTTTTATGCCACAAAACGGCTAGACCTTCAGCTCGGCGTAGAGCGGGAAACCCTTGCACAGCTCCCGGACCTCGCCCTTGATTTTGGCAGCCAAATCCTCGTTCGTGTGGTCGGCGGCCACGCGACCGAACCACCCCGCGATGCGCTTCATCTCCGCGTCGCCGAAGCCCCGCGTCGTCACCGCCGGCGTCCCCACCCGCACCCCCGAGGTCACGAAGGGGCTCTCCGGGTCGAAGGGGATGGTGTTCTTGTTGACGGTGATGCCCGCCCGCTCCAGCGCCTCCTCGAAGTCCTTCCCCGTCAGCCCCTTCGAGCGCATGTCCAGGAGCATCAGGTGGTTGTCTGTCCCGCCGGTGACCAGCGTGAAACCCTCCTCCATCAGGTAATTTGCGAGGGCCTTGGCGTTGTCCAATATCCGCTGCTGGTAGACCTTGAACTCGGGCTGGAGCGCCTCTTTGAGCGCCACGGCCTTGGCCGCGATGACGTGCATCAGCGGGCCGCCCTGGATGCCCGGGAAGACGTTCTTCTGCAGCGCGCTGTAGTTGTCCTTGTCGGTGAGGATGAGCCCCCCGCGCGGGCCGCGAAGCGTCTTATGCGTCGTCGTCGTCGTGTAGTGCGCGTAGGGAATCGAGTCCGGGTGCAGCTTGGTCGCCACCATCCCCGCGATGTGCGCGATGTCCGCCACCAGCTTCGCCCCCACCTCGTCGGCAATCGAGCGGAAGGCCGCGAAGTCGATGAACCGCGGGTAGGCGCTGGCGCCCGACATTATCATCTTCGGCTTGCACTGCTTCGCCACGTCGCGGATCATGTCGTAGTCCAGCCGGTGGGTTTCCGGGTGTACCTCGTACTGGACCACGTGATAGAAGCGGCCGGAGAAGTTCACCGGGTGGCCGTGCGACAGGTGCCCGCCGTGGGTGAGCGACTGGCCCATCACCGTGTCGCCGGGGTCGCAGCAGGCGAAGAAGACCGCCATGTTGGCCTGGGTGCCCGAATGCGGCTGGACGTTGGCGCGCTCGGACCCGAAAAGCTCCTTGGCCCGGTCGCGCGCCAGGCGCTCCGCCTCGTCCACGAACTCGCAGCCGCCGTAGTACCGCTTGCCGGGGTAGCCCTCGGCGTACTTGTTGGTCATCACGGAGCCCATCGCTTCGAGGACGGGGATGCTGACGAAGTTTTCACTTGCGATGAGCTCGATGCCTTCCGCCTGGCGCTTAATCTCGCCGGCTATGGCATCGGCAATCTCAGGGTCGAAGGAACGGAGCGATGTCATACTTAAACCCCTACTTTTACAGTATGTAACTATATGGTTGGAAGACTATCAATGAACGAAGAATCATTTTTCTTCCAACCACGGAGCAATTCCTTAAAATTATTTTCATTATTAAGATCGTCAATCTTCCCCTTAATTCTTAGAATAAATTTTTTGCTCCCCAAATATGCCTTCCTTCTCGGAGCACCTAAGTAATCGGCCTTCACTTCAATGTAAATTTGTTTATACACATATTTGACAAACTCATAGATCATCCACAATATATTTTCTAAATTAGGTTCTAAGGTCTGTACGTATTTTTTAAAATCCGGATTTTCAAACAATTGCTTATTTGTTTTATATGAGCACAATTTACGATATGTGCTAAACGTTCGTCCATACTTCTGGCCAAGTATAGCTGAATACATTTGCGCAAAAATCTCTTTACTATTCAATATCATGTTTGTTACCATATATTCATCATCTGTAACTAAATATGCATCCCTTTCCTCTTTTGAAATAGTTTTTTTACTTGCACGCGCCAGGGCATTTTCTCTGTTTTTAGACGAAGAAGGTGTATATTTATTTATAAATTGTAACACTAAATAAGAAAGCAGATATTCCTCAGCTTTTGGCAATCCACTATAATCAAACAACTCATCATCATCAAGCTCTACAATTCCTTGCGGATCTTGAATAGTAAGCCATAATTTTTCTGTTGGCTTTGCCTTGAAGATATTCGTATATATTCTATCGTCAAATATTTTTTTATTCATGCTTATCATGTGTGATAATCCTATGTGAGATGCCCAAGCTTTAGCTAAATCATTATTATCAACCATACGATAAGCATTTCCTTTCCGGCTTAAATAATTTGAAACCTTGAAACTTCTGCTACCAATTCTTGGATCATTTCTTAGGCTATCGAATTCGCCATCTTTTCTTTGATAAAACCACTTATGCTTTAAAGAATCAAACATCGATTTAATTTGAAGTTGCTCATTTGTATTAGATTTTAAATTTCTTGTTGACATTTCATTTTGATAGTTTGTAGATATTATAATATCATCCAACATGTCAGAAATGCTGCTATCTTTTCTAATTACTTTAACCTGTACAAAGCAACTTTCAACAAATGTGCTACGTTTGCTATCATCACCCACAATTTTATCATAAGCCCTGCCAATTGATCTAACTGTCTGACAGCCGTTTATTATATGTAATCCATTTATAGTAACCTTACTATCATCATTTGATTTAGTATAGTTATCACAAAGTATTAATATTCCATTGTTAAGGTGGTGAAATATTTTCATACTTTTATTGTGTGTTAGTGAATTAATAATTTCCTTGTTTACTGGAGAATTTTTTTGTTCGTATCTAACATTCAGATCAAATAATGCCCAACCATAACGCTCAAAGAGATCATAAAATTCCTTTACATATGCTAGAAAATAACAATAATTATGCTTCTTAAGTACTTGTGTATCAAAAATATTGAATGTGTAATTAATATCTTTATCACTAATATATACTCTCTTAACTATCTCATAAATAACTTCTTTCCAAGTATATAGATTAAATTTAATGCGATCATCTTCATACTCTTTTTTAATAGAGTTAAACATATCAAGAGCACTTTTAGTGAGATCGCCAAAAATACATAGATTAAACGTAATGTCGTTGTAGTTTTCTGTTAATTGAGCTCTCAAATGCTTAACCTTGGGAGAAACGTTCTTTATATCTGATATCCTCAAAATATATTTATACGCCCTTTCAATATCTTCTACTCCTTCTTTGTTAAAATGCAGTGGTGATGGAGATGAAACAATTTTTTCCGAATCTGCAAATTTACACTGAAATATTTCGTATGAACCATCAATAACAGAGTAAAAATCTATACCATGATCATTAGATTTATCAGTTACCATAATTTGATCATCTAGACTAGCATTCGAAAAAAGTTCAGCAACAAGATAGTTAAATGCTGTAAATTCATCCTCTACATCAAAGTCATCCGCATCAACAATTCTTAGAACCTCGTTTACAATGGACCCCTTATGATCTTCATATGAAATATCCACTTTACCCCCTTAAGTTAAAAAGTTCTTAGCTATAAAACAACTACAACTATGCTACTTCTACCCCAGCCCAGTCAAGACCTGAAAAGAAATGCTCGTAGATTTTTACAAACGGGCCCTAGGTATCGAAATCGGTTTTACAGATGGGGCGGAAGATGTCATTAACCTGTTTCCTCTTCAATCCACGCCAGGAACTCCCGATTCCCCCCCGTGATGGGCAGGGCGACGATGCAGGGGACCTCGTAGGAGTGCAGGGCCTTGACCCGTTCGGTGAGCGCATCCACCAGCCCCGCCCGCGTCTTGGCGATTAGCGCGACCTCCTCCGCCTCCTCGATGTTCCCCTTCCAGCGGTAGATGGAGCGGACGCCGGGGAGTATGTTGGCACAGGCGGCGAGGCGTTCTTCGACGAGGGCGCGGGCGATTTTTTCCGCCTGGGCCGCGTCGGCGCAGGTGATGTAGATGAAGCGGAGGTTGGTGTCGGTGATTATGAACCCCCCTCCCTGCCCTCCCCCCAAAGGGGGGAGGGGACGCTGCACCCCTCACCCTAACCGGTAAGCGCGCTTCCCCCCCAATGGGGGGAGGGGATATAAGGTAGCCCTCACCCCCATCCCCTCTCCCACGGGGAGAGGGGGACCGCTACTTTTCCAGGGCCATGATTTTGGCCACCCGGCGCGCGTGGCGGCCGCCCTCGAAGGGCGTGTCGAACCAGGCGGCCAAAAGCGCGGGCAAATCCGGCGGCGCGTCTATCTGCCCCGCCAGGCACAGGACGTTGGCGTCGTTGTGGGCGCGCGAGCGAATAGCATTTTCCGGGATGCGCACCAGGGCCGCCCGGACGCCGTGCACCTTGTTCGCCGCCATGCACATGCCTATTCCGTTGGTGCAGACCAGCACGCCTCGGTCCGCATCTCCAGCGGCCACCGCCCCGCCGACGAGCCTCGCGTAATCGGGGTAGTCCACCGACTCCTCGGTGTCCGTGCCGAAGTCGCTGACCTCGTAGCCCCTCGCGCGGCACCAGTCGCGGACGGCGTTCTTGACGGCGATTCCGCCGTGGTCGCAGCCGAGGGCTACCTTCACTCTTCCTCCCGGATTATCTATCCACGGGGCCGATGACGGCGGAAATTTTCGCGATGGGAACGCGCCCCTCGCGCAGAATCCGCGGCTTGGGCCCCGTCAGGTCCAGAACGGTCGAGGCCAGGGGGTTCTTCACCGTCCCCGAGTCCACTATCAGGTCCACGTCCTTCTCGAACACCTCGATGACCTCGTCGGCCGTGGCGAGAGTCATCTCGCCGGTGAGGTTGGCGCTCGGCGCGACCAGCGGCTCGTTGATGACGGTGAAGACGCGGAGGAGTAAATCGTTTCCCGGCACACGGCAGGCCACGGTTTCTCCTCCCCCAAGACCGGCCCTGGGCAACGTTTCCCCCGCGGGCAGAACGAGGGTCAGGGGACCGGGCCAGAAGTGATTGGCCAGCGGCAGCCAGCGCGTTTCCACGCCGGGGGTGTAGTCGTCCTCCCAGGCGTTGGCGGCGAGCGGCCCCGGCCAGGCGATTTTCACGTAGGCCCGGGCGCGCGGATCGGCCACCCGGCAGTATCGCTCCACCCAGTAGGACGCGCCGAAGAGGTAGGGGAGCGGCTTGTCGGGGTCGCGCTTCTTCAGGCGGTAGACACGCTCCACCGCCTCGGCGTCGGAGGCCCGCGCCACGAGGCCGTAGACCGTGTCGGTCAACAGCACGGCCACAGCCCCCGGACGCCGCAGGGCTTCCAGGACGATGGGGAGCGGGTCACCCCTGAAATCTCTAAGAAGCCAAGACATCCTTGCAATATTACAGCGAGCGGGGCGGACGGTCAAGCGCATCCTTGCTTTGCGGAACCGCCCGCTGGTATGATACTCGAACCCCGAGCCGGAGGCCGCCGCGATGGGTCCGCCGAAACCGCCGCCTTCGCGGAAGTTCAGCGCAGTATTAATCGCGACCCTCTGCGCGGCCGCGCCCCTCCTTTCGTGCGGCCCGAAGGTCATCCAGCCCACCGTCGCGATTGCGGGTCTCAAAAGTTGGGTGTTCGGTGACGAGAAATCCACCCTCGTCTTCGCCGCCGAGGTAACCAACCCGAACGCCTTCGGCGGGAACCTGGTCGGGGCCGACTACGAACTCGAGATAAACGGCGTCGCGGTGGGCTCCGGGAGCCTGGATTCGACGTACGCCATACCCCCGGCGGACACCGTGCGGGTTTTACTTCCCTTCGCGCTGGACCACCGCGCACTCCTCAACATCATCCTCGCCGGTAACGTGGAGAACCTCTGCTACACGCTCCGGGGTACGGCGCGCCTGGAAACGGCCTTCGGCGTCCTGGAAAGGTCCTTCGAAAAAGAGGCGCGGGCGGACCTGCGCCAGTTGCTGGAGAACGCCATCCGATGAGCCTCTCAATCTGTAACGAAAGCGAAGTGATCCGATGAAACGTTACAGCCTCCTCGTGGCAATCGCCCTGGTATCCGTCACGACCCTCATCTACGAGCTGTCGCTGATGCGGGTCTTTTCGGTGACGGTCTGGTACTACTTCGCCTTCTTCGTCATCTCACTGGCCCTTCTGGGTTACGGAGCCGCGTCGGCCCTCATCTTAGTTTTCGGCGGCTGGTTCCGCCGCCACGCGAAAAGCATCATCCCACTGGCCGCGGTCCTCTGTGGTCTTTTTGCCGCAGTCAGCCCATTAATTTACCTGAACCTGAATCTGAAGTTCGTGTTTGATTCCTCTGGACTCTTCAACTTGGCGCTGACACTCGTCCTCTTTTTCCTGCCCTTCTTTTTCGCCGGGGTCGTCATTGCGGGCGTGTTTTCCTCGTACTCGGAGCGCATCGGCACCCTGTACTGGGCGGACCTCTCCGGGGCGAGCCTGGGGTGCCTGGTCGTCATCCCGCTCCTGAACATCATCCCGGCACCCAACCTCCTGGCCTGGGCCGGGGTGCTTCCCGTCGCGGCCGCCTTTCTCTTGAACCGGGGCATGCAGAATGAAAATGCGACGCCCGCCGTTCGAAAGGCGAAGTGGAGGTTCACCATCCCGGCCGCGGCAACGGGTCTCATAATCGTAGCCCTGGCATTGTCACTCTTCCTCTCCTCCAACCCCTACGCGGTGCGCTACACGAAGGTCGCCCACGCCGACGAAAAGCCCGTCTACACGTCATGGAACGCCCTCGCCAGCCTGACCGTCTACGATAACATCTTCTTCCAGAAACCGGACACGCCCTTCGGTTGGGGGATGAGCCCCACATTTTCGGGAAGCGGCATCGAGCAGTACTGGATAGACCAGGACGACTGCGCCGGCACACCGATCACCAACTTCGACGGCAACCTCGAAAAGCTCGATTTCCTCGGCTACGACGTCACCAACGTCGCGTACCAGTACAGGGACTTCGACGACGTTTTAGTCATCGGGTCGGGCGGGGGTCGGGACGTTCTGGCGGCCAAGTACTTCGGGGCGAAACGGGTCACCGCCGTAGAGATCAACCCAGACATGATAGAGGTGGTCGAGAACGTGTACGGCGATTTTTCGGGCCGCCCCTACGAGATGCCCGGGGTCAGGGCGGTCGTGGACGAGGCGCGCAGTTACATAGCGCGCGATGACGCCAAATACGACCTTATCATGATCTCGCTAATAGACTCCTGGGCCGCCTCCATGGCGGGGGCCTTCGCCCTGTCCGAGAACAACCTCTACACGGTGGAAGCCTTTCAGCTCTACCTTGATCACCTGAGGCGGGACGGCATCCTGACCATCTCACGCTGGTACAAGGGGGGAGGTCGCAGCGACGAGACACTGCGCCTGGTCAACCTCTGCATCGAGACCCTCGAAAGGCGGGGAATTCGAGAACCAGCCCGCCATATCGTTGTCATCGGAGGGGACCGCATCGCCACGGTGCTGATGTCTAAGATCCCCTTCACCGAGGAAGAGCTGAGCAGGTTGCGGGATGCCGTCGAGCGTCTGCAGTTCGACACCGTTTGGATTCCCGGGCAGGGCGGATCGGACGCAGGCATCAACACGCTTTTCTCCAGGGAGAGGGACTCCTATACGGCTTCCCTCCCTATAGATATCCGTCCCCCCGTAGACGACTGGCCATTCTTCTTTCTATTCCACAGCTCGGTGCTGGAGAACCCGGAGGCTTCCGGTGACACAGCGGTCGCGGCCGACGCGACCACGGTACTGCGGTACCTGTTCTATGCACTCGTCGCCGCCTCCCTTCTCTTCATCGTCCTGCCGCTGGCCCTGAGAAAAAAAGACGGGTACGGCTTAAAAAACGTGCTGGCCCGCCCGCAGAAGTGGCTGTATTTCGCGGGCATCGGTCTGGGTTTCATGCTGGTCGAGCTCTCACTCATCCAGCGCTACGTGCTCTTCCTTGGGCACCCGGCGTATGCGACCTCCATCGTTATCTTCTCCCTGCTCCTGTTCGCGGGACTGGGCAGCGCGACGACGAACCGCCTCAAGAAACGCTTCCCGCTGCGCGGTTTGAACATGACGATCTTCGCCGCGATCGGGGGCCTGATCCTCGTCCAGGCTTTCGTGGTGCCCTGGGTCTTGAACCTGGCCATGCCGGCCTTCCTCGTCTGGCGCCTCATCATCGCGGCTCTCCTGCTGGCGCCCCTGGGGTTCGTCATGGGGATGGCCTTCCCCCTGGGTATTTCGCGTCTGGACGAAGCGGGCAGCAGCGGCATGATCCCCTACGTCTGGGGAATCAACAGCGTCATGAGCGTCATGGCTTCGGTGCTGGCAACGATCATCGCGGTCAGCCTGGGCTACTCGGTCGGGCTGATGGCCGGGCTCGTCGCGTACGCCCTGGTCTCGGCCACCGGGGCCTTTAGGTGGAGCAAAACACCGTAGAAGCGGCTCAATACCCGCGTCTCCAGTGGCGGACATCCTCGGAACGAACCCGATACGTCGTCGGTCCCGGCACTGATAATACGGGTTACGTCACCGCATACCGTTGGCAGGCCAATATACGGTCCGCCCGCGCTCACTCTTCTAACCCGATGGGGTTAACGCAGACTCCGTTCGTCAATGGATAAGGTTCTCGACTCTTTAAACTAAGCGTTAAATGTCGTCCTCCCTACCCCTGATCCACCGGGATTGACCCCCATGCTCATCTGGAGCCTGTCGCGAAACTTCGAGCTCCACTCGTCCCGGCGCCTAGCCGAGACCGCCCGGGCGCGCGGGCACGAGCTGCGGGAGCTCGACACGACGCGCCTGACCGCCCTGGTCACCGGGGACGGTCTCCGGCTGCTATCGGACGGCGAGGCGCTGGACCCGCCGGACTTCGCCGTTTTCCGCTCCGGGTACCGAAGGCTGGATTTCGGCTGGGACCTGGCGCTCTGGCGGCACCTCGAGGCGATGGGCGTGCCCACCCTCAACTCCACCCGGGCCGTGCTCCGCTGCTCGGACAAGTTCCACACGCACCAGCTCCTGCGGGCGGCGGGCGTTCCGACGGTGGACGCGGCGCTGGTCACCGACGAATCTCAACTGAAGCGCGCGGCCGAGGCGGTGGGCGGCTTCCCCCTGGTGCTCAAATGGGTGCGGGGGACGCGGGGGGTGGGGACGGCACTGGTGGAGTCTATGAAGGCGCTGCGCGGCCAGTGGCAACTCTCAGCGGTCCTGGAGCAGAACGTCTTCCTGGAGCGCCACCACCCCGAGGCCGGGGGGAGCGACCTGCGCGTCCTGGTCCTGGGCGGGAGCGTGATCGCGTGCTACGAGCGGCGGGCGCCCGCGGACGATTTCCGCTCGAACCTGCACCGGGGCGGGAGCGGCGTCCCGCATGAGCCCACGGACGAGGAACGGGAGCTGGCGCTGGCCGCCGCGGAGGCGTTGGGGCTGGACTTCGCCGGGGTGGACCTCCTGCCCACGGACGACGGACCGAAGGTCCTGGAGGTCAACTCGGTGCCGGGCTTCCGGGGAGCGGAGGAGATCACCGGCGCGGACGTGGCCGGGGCCGTCATTCGGTTCATCGAGGGACGGGTCCGGGGGCGGTGAAGGTCCGGTGGTATCTTTCCATTTATCACGGGAGCGCCGCCGTTCGCGACTTGAAGCCGGCGGTACGAAAAAGGGGGTGGTAACCCCTCATGATGCGAGCAAGGGGCTGAAGCCCCTCGTCTTGCGTTTGAGGGGGATAAAAATCCCCCTTTGTCTTACTCGGGGGGTGGGTCGCTATAACCCCAATCAACTGATTCTCCTCCAGCCGTCCGCCCCGGTGCCGCGCGCGGCGAACGTTGGAACGACAAATCACCGCCCGACACAGCGTAATAATGCGCACGCAAATACGACTTCGCGGCGGCTGGTCAAACCCAAAATTTATTCGGAACCCATCGGAATTAACCCGCGTATCCCCTGAGGCGGACGGGAATATCCGCCGTGGAGGTCGGAAATCCCCTCCCCGACCTTCGAAAAAACGGGGACCGGCCATTCCTCCCCCAACCGGTCCCACGGGGGGAGGCGAGCCAAAGCCTCCCGCCCAGAGAAGGGGTCGGTCTGCCCCCCCAGACCGGCCCCCTTATTTATCGGAAAATGCCGACGAGCTCCAGGCCCGGCGTCTGGGGGAGCATGTCGAACGCCGCTAATCCTTCCAGCTCGTATCCCCCCCGGATGAAAAGCGCGGCGTCGCGCCAGAAACGCGCCGGGTTGCAGGACACGTAGGCGATGAGCGGCGGCTTAAGCGTGTTCAGCGCATCGGTGACTTCCCGGGAAAGCCCCGTCCGGGGCGGGTCCAGGATGACCAGGTCGGGCCTCTCGAACGGAGCGTCCGGTCCCTCGACCAGGGCCCGCTCCACCGTTCCCGCCGCGACCCGAAAATCCCACCCCGACCGGGACAGGTTCTCCTCCGCGTCGGCCGCGCCGAGGGGATCCGCCTCGACGAGCCAGAGCCGCGCCCCGCCCGCGAGGGCCGTCGAGCCCAGCGGGCCTCCCCCGCCGTAGAGGTCCCACACAACCTCGGGTTTCAACTCCCCGCAGAGCATGGTCATCCGCGCGTGCAACCACCGCGCACCCGCGTCGTTGGGCTGGCGGAAGACACCCGGCGTTTTTACAAGCGGCGAAGCGAGGGAGCCGGTCTCGAATCGCTCCCCGCCCCACGCCGCCGTCGAGAAGTTTTTCCCCTTCACCCGGAGGGCGACGAGGCCGGGAAGCTCCCCGGCCGGGGCCGACCAATCGGTACCGGGCGGCGCGCTCCGGTCGAATCCCAGGGTGAGCGCCCAACCTCCGGCGGCCCTCTCGACGGTCACCTCGAAAAGACCCGACCAATCCCCACCGATTCCGGTTCGTAAAACCTTGCGGACCGCCCCCACCGCGGTGTTGAGCGGCTCCATCAACAGGGGGCAGGCGTCCCAGGCGACCAGCTCGTGGCTGCCCCGGACGTAGTACCCGAGCTCCGGCTCCCCGGAATGACGGGCGACCTGGAGTCGGGCGACGGCGCGGTGACAGAAGGGCTCCGAGGGCTCCACGGGCGGGGGCTCGATGTCCAGCCGGGCGTTCTTACGCGCCAGGTCGGCCGTCAGTTTCCCCTTGAGCCGGAGCTGGACGGGATGGGCGATGTGCAGCCAGTCGCAGCCGCCGCAGCGGCCGAAAATTTCACAAGCAGGCTCGACGCGTCCCTCGCCGCCCTCCAGTAGCTCCACGACCCGGCCGTGGGAGTAGTCCCGCGTCTGGCGTGTTATTTCCACGAGGGCCGTGTCGCCGGGGACGGTGCCGGGAACGAAAACGACCCGACCTTCGAGCCGGGCCACGCCGTCGCGGCCGGCGACGTCCACGACCCGCAGGCGGTGGAGGCGGTCACCGCTCATCGGCCAGCATCTCCCGCGCCCGCTCCAAGAGCGCCTCCCGCTCGTTCAGGTCCGGGCGCTCCAGCACCTCATCCACCAGGCGGTCCAAAATTTCGCCCACCCATCGGCCCGGCCCACGACCCGACATTTCGAGGAGGTCATCGCCCGACACGGCCAGGTCGGCCACGGTCAGCGGCGCCCCCGCCGCGCCCAGGGACTCGATTCGTCCCATCAGCTCGGAGATGTCCGCGGGAAGCTGGAACACCTCGGTCCGCCGGTGGGCCTGGCGGTCGGCGATGACCAGGTCGAAGAGGTCGGCGACGTTCTCCGGCCCCACCCGCCGCACGAAGCGCCGCACCGCCGCGTCGGTCCACTCCGGCGAGTAGAGGAGCATGTGGTTTTTTATCAAGAGGCACACCCGCTCGCGCAGCTCCCGGGACAGGGTCAGCCGCCGCATGGCCCGGTCGGCCATCTCCGCCGACCGCTCGTCGTGGCCGTAGAAGACGAAGTCGCGGTCCTTGGGCTGCTTGGTCGGCGGCTTGGCGACGTCGTGCAGGAGCGCCGCCCACCGCACCACCGGCTTCTCCGACGGCGCCAGGTCGCAGGAGCGCAGGCTGTGATCGAAGACATCGAAGTCGTGGTAGCGGTTCTGGGTCACGCCGTAACAGGCGGCCAGTTCGGGCAGGCAGTGGTCCAGGAGGCCGGTCCCGCGCAGGAGCTCGAAGGTGACGCCGGGCCTCGGGGCCGTCATCGTCTTGGCGAGCTCGCCGCCGATACGCTCCCAGGCCACCCCCCGGGCGACGGCGGCGTTGCGCCGGACGGCCCGCAGGAGCCTCGGCTCGACCTCGAACTCCAACGTCGCGGCGAAGCGGCAGGCGCGATAGGCCCGCAGGCCGTCCTCGGCCAGCCGCTCGTCAGGATTGCCCACCGTCCGCAGAAGCCCCCTTTTCAAATCGGCACGTCCGCCGAAGGGGTCCACGAGGTCGCCGTCGGGCAGCTCGCGAGCCAGGGCGTTCACGGTGAAGTCCCGGCGGGCCAGGTCTTCTTTTATATCCAGCCCGAAGCGCACCTCGTCCGGGCGGCGGCCGTCGGAATACGTCCCCTCGCCGCGCAGCGTCGTCACCTCGAAGGTCTCGCCGCCGAGCCGCACCATCACCGTGCCGAAGCGGGCCCCCACGTCAAGACTGCCGGGGAAGAGCGCCAGCACGCGATCCGGGAGGAGGTCGGTGGCCAGGTCTAGCTCACCGGTCGGACGCCCGAGGAGCTCGTCGCGCAGTGCCCCGCCCACGAGCCAGACGCGACCGCCGGCCCCGCGGATTCGCGCCACGACCTCACTCAGAGCTGGCGACAAGTTGCCCATCATCGGTCCCATAGAAAAGGCGGGGGCTCCGGAACCGCGTCACCGCCGGAGCCGACCCGCCCGAAAAAGAGGCAATTCAGCGGATGGAGTACCGGTCGCAGTCGGGCGGCCGCTCGGCCCCTTCGAGCGCCAGGAAGAAGCACTTCAGCTTGAAATCCCGCTCGGTGTGGCCGCCGTATCCACCGAGCTTCCCCCCGGCGCGCAGCACCCGGTGGCAGGGGATGATTATGGGGAGCGGGTTGGCTCCCACCGCCCCGCCCACGGCGCGCGCCCCTCGGGGGCTCCCCACAGCGACCGCAATCTCGCCGTAGGTCCGCGTCCCGCCGTAGGGAATCGCGGAAAGCTCCCGCCAAACCTTGTTCTCGAACGCGGTCCCGCCGGGATTCAACGGTAGATCGAAGCTCCGCCGGGTCCCGTTCAGGTAGGCGTAGATCTGCTCGATGGCCGCGCTCAGGAGCGGGTCGTCGGGGCGCGGTTTCACCCCGGGCGGGGGATTGTACCAGCCGTTCAGGAGCCCGATCCGCGTCAGGGCGTCGCCCGCGACCTCCACGGCGATGTTCCCCCAGCCGTAGGCGCTCCACGGGGCCACCATCCAGGCGAAGCGTATCTCGCCGGTCGCCATGTCACTGCACCGTCCCGGTCGCGCCGGAACCCGAGGGCAGCACCGGAGCCGTTCTTTCATCCTCGGGGGGCGCGGGGCTCTCCAGCCCGATTTTCCACGCCCCGTCCTCGAGGACGAAGAAGACGAACCCCTCCCCGCCGGCGGGCGTGTCGGCGGTGCGCCAGGAGACCTCGGCCGTGCCGCGCTCGGCGTCCACGACCTCGCTCAGGATATCCACCTCGTCGGCGAAACCGGGCTCCGCCTGGCGGGCGGCGTCCACGATCATCTTCTCCGCGGACAGCTTCAGCTCCGGAGCCTCCCGGTTCATCTCACCGGCGAGCTGGTCCAGCTCCGCCAGGGCTTCCTTCGAGTAGTAGGAGGTGAGGCGGTCGAACTCCCCGCGGCGGACCGAGCGCACGTAGGCCATGTACACCTCGCCGGGCGAGACGTCCGGCAGGGCGACCACGGCGTTCTGCGCGGCGTTGTCGGCGGATTCACCCTCCCCACCGGCGCACCCCAACAGGACGACCAGGGCCACGTAGCCCAGTGCGGCGAAGAGTCTCAACAGGTCCATCCGCTCTCCTTGGGTCGTTTCAGTCGAAGGCGATTATAGCACAGGGGGGCGCCGAGATATCCCCGTCCCCGTGGGAAACCTGCCTTCCATCCCCTTTCCCTTTTAGGGAGCGGCACGCCGACGGGCTAGGGCGAGGGTCGGGGTATATGCGTTGAAGCGGCGGGGAAATGATTCCCCGCCCTACGGCATCGTGGCTTGGGGTGAGGGGTGAAAACGGGCGGGGCACTCAAGCCCCCGCCCTGTGGTTGAACGGTGAGGAACGGACACGGGGAAAAACACACCTCGCGCCCCATCGAATCCTACGGCGTCTCGTAGCTCACGAGTTCCAGCACGCCGTAGCCCCAGAGGCCCTCACTGCGGACCAGCCCCACGCCACGCTTGAAGTAGCCGTGGGAGACCACCGGGTCCTGCACGTCGCTCTCGAGGGTGAATTCCAACCGGCGCATGTCGGTGTATGTCGTGTCCTGGACCTCGAGCTCGACGCCGGTCTCCAGGGTCTCCGAGGTCAGTGTGGCCGTGAACCCGTCGCCGACGGGGATTCCGCTCACGTAAACGACACCCTCGCCCGAGTCCGAGACGGGGTCGTCGAGCGTGCCCGAGATGTAAACGGTGATCGGGTCGGTGTAGCGCAGCTCCGTCTCGACCCACCAGCCGTCGCCCAGGTCCACCCAGAATCGCTGGTCCCAAATCTCGAAGGCCTCGTCCGAGGTGGGGCGGACCGCGACGAGCATCCCCTCGTGGGAATCGTAGTCTCCGAACTCGTTGATGAAACACTCGTGGTCCCCGTACTCGGCGGTGTCCTCGATATTCACATTTATCTCGAGGTCATCCTGGTCGGTCGCGACGTAGAGCCAGCTCCAGCCGACGGCCTGGGGCCACCACATGTCGCTGCCCTCCACGCCGGTCGGAGAGGCGCAGCCGACAAGAAGTAAAAGGGACGCCAGGGTGAAAGCGGCTGCAATCACGCCCCTTCGTGCCGGGCGGTTGTTATTATTCCTTTTCATCCTCTCCATCCTCGTCCTCCCCGTGGTAGGAGTCGCGGAAGGCCTTGGCGAAGGCGCCGATGCTGGCGGCGAAGGCCCGGCCGAATCGCTCGAAGCTACCCTCCACCTCGGGCCAGGCGTCCTTCACCTTGAGCGTCCACTCGTCCAGCTTGTCCTTGGCCACGCGGGAGCCCCGGCCCATCTCGGCGGCTATCTCCTCCAGCACGGCTCGGAACTTTTTCTCGTCCATGTCACGTCCCCCGGGGTTACGTTTCGTCGTCTTCCGGCGTTTCGGCGAGCTCCTCGGCCGGCCCCTCGAGGTAGACCCGCAGGTCCTCGAGGAGCGCCTCCCAGCCGCCGGTGTACTCCTCGACGTTGTACTG
This sequence comes from bacterium, assembly GCA_035528375.1. Lineage (NCBI taxonomy): Bacteria > bacterium. The sequence goes on along the minus strand of DATKYS010000030.1, from coordinate 21,377 downwards.
GAGCTTGGGCCCCAGGGCCTCGAAGCCGGAGTGGACCAGGGTCAGGTTCGTCGCGCCCCGCTTGGAGGCCAGCCTGAACTCCACCTGCGTGGCGGCGGGCCAGTCGTCGTCCTGCCAGCTCAGGCGCAGGAGCCGGTTCTTCTTGGCGGAGAGGACCTTGCCCCGGCTGACGCGCTCGTGTCCGTCACCGTCGCGCCAGTATTCGAAGAAGGGGGAGCCGGACTCCGGCTGGAGCTGGATGCCGTACGCCCACCAGATGCGCCGGGCGGCCGGGTTGAAAAGGGCTTTCCAGACGTCGGTCGGGGGTCGCGAAAGCTGCACCTGGAGTTGGATGTCGGCCATGGTACTCCTCTGCGGCGCCCGTAAAGTTAGCACACGCAACCCGGGGCTGTCATCTTTTTATCGGGGCTGCCAGCCGTTGTAGTGGACGAAGGCGGTCTGGGGTCTACGCTCCCGCGGAGCGGTCTCGGCCTCACGTTTCTCGGGGGGCAGGTCGGCGATTTTTCCCGGATAACCCACCGCGATGGCCGCCATTACCTCGTGGTCCTCGGGGACACCGAAGCTCTCGGCGAGCTTGGCTCGCGAGAAGCCGGCCATCTGGTGGAAGCAGAGCCCCCGGTTCACCGCCTCCAGCGCGGCCAGGACCGAGGCCATGCCCTGGTCGTGCTCCGCGAAACGGTTGGGCTTGCCGTTGTGGGTGAAATTTTTACGGGCGACGGAGAAGATGAGCACCGGAGCCTTCCGCGCCCAGTCGTTGCCCTCGGAGAGGCTCTCACGCGCCTTTTCGAGAGTCTCGGGGTTCTCGGTGGTGAATACTAAAAAATTCCAGGGCTGGTCGTTGAAGCAGGAGGGCGCCCAGCGGGCGGCTTCAAAAATGCTCTCGAGCTTCTCCCGTTCCACGGGGCGGTCGGGGTCCAGGGCCCGGGGGCTCCAGCGGGCGGCTATGAGCCCGTGGACCGGGTGGTCCGTGGACGCCGGGCGCTCGATCGGGCTCAAGTCTTCGGCGGGCATGCCTCACCTCGGGACGACGGTACACCCAAGTTTAGGACAAGGACCGGGTAAAATAAAAGGGACGAGGGTCGCGGACCCGAACGTGACCGGTGCGGACGACGGCGGTGTCCACCCCGTGCCGCGGGCCGACGAGCACCTCGGGACGGACCGCACCCAGAAAGGTGTAAATCACCGCGTCGAAGAATTTTTCCGACATCTTGCCGATCGCCGGGAACTCGGCCTTCGCGTTCATTCTTCCTCCATCAGCCCAAAATTCTCCCATCCATGGGGAACCGCATCGGATTATGCGCCGGGGCCCGGACATTATTCAATCCGGGAAGTCGAGATTACATAAAAAAGGGCCGGCCATCGCCGACCAGTGTACGTTTCGATTCGAGCGGGATCAGAGCATCTCCAGACCGACGATCCGTCCGTCGTCGGGGGACAGGGTCAGCCGGTACTGCGCCCCGCAGCCCTGGCATATCCCGACCCCGGCCTCCTCCTCGGCGGCGTTGAACAGGAGCTGGGCGTAACAGTTGCTGTTGACGCAGCGGAAGACGACCCGCGGGCCCATTCCCATGGCCTGGGCCACCACCTCGCCACCCTTTTTGATGGGGACGTCATCGAAGGAGGGCATTCTGCCTTTTCCGTTTCAACGCGTTAGCCGGTCCCGCGGCCAGATTAACATAGAGTGGCGCGCCGGTTCAAGGGCGCGTCGGCCGGTCACTCATACAATGGTAAATTACAGGTTGATCCCGGCGTTGAAGCCGAAACCGAGCCCCTGCGCGGCGGTCGCGTATAAGAATACTAGGATAAACCAAATCCAGCGTCTCATGCTCCATCTCTTAGAAAACGAAGCCCAGGTTCACCCCGGCGCCGAGCGCCGACGCGGTGTCGGCTAAAACCTCGGAATCCATCCCAACGCCCGTCAGGCGGTACTCGCAGGAAACGCCCACGCTGAAGTAGTCGGCCATGTAGAGGTCGAGTCCCAGCCCGGCCTCCGCCCCCCAGTTCCCCCCGGAGGAGTCCGTCGTCCCCACGCCCTTCTCGGTGACGGTGAGGTCGGTGGAGAGGTAGCCGCCGGCGATGCGGACCCAGGGGCGGTAGCTGCCGCGGGTGACGAAGTCGTAGCGCGCCCCCAGCCCGAAGAAAAGCTCGGTCCAGTCGTAGGTGTAGGCTGTGTCGTAGTCCGAGTAGGGGTCGTCCAGGGCGATTTCATCGGTGAAGAAGGTGCCGGAGACGCAGGGTCCCAGGGCGAATCCGCCGCCCAGGAAAAGATTGAGCATGAAGCCGAAGCCGTACTGTACGCCCGCGTCTATGTCCTGGTCCCAGAAGGCGTCGAAGGAGTAGGGCGAGTCCAGGGCGAATAAGCCCCGGGCGGAGAGGGTCACGCCCACCTCGAGCGCCCCGGCGGCCAGCGCCGCGAGGAGTAATAAAACGACGGTCCGCTTCAACCGGCCTCCTCGGTTAATCGTCCGAAAAGAGGATAACACATCCCCTCCCCCCTTTGGGGGGAGGCGCGCCTACGGGCTAGGGAGGGGGGTGTAGCAGCACCCTCTCCCTTCTAGGGAGAGGGCCGGGGTGAGGGCTACCTTAGAAAAGATGCGGGCCGACCTAAACGGCGCGCCGTCGGTCGGCCCCTACATCGGCGCAGGCATGAGTCGGGGTGGAAGAGCGAAAACGTCGGGCGGGCTTAGATTCCCGCCCCTACTGCTCCTCGATGTACCCGATTTTCTCGGGACTGCCGCTATCGCCGTGGAGGAGGTAACTCTTCTCGCAACAGTGGCTCGCCCGGGTGGGCCGGGCGCCGGGGTCGAAGTCCAGTTCCGCCAGCATCTGGTGCCGGCAGTAGGGGCAGACCCAGGCGGCGAAGCGCCCGAGCGCCGTGGCCCGGACCACCTCCCCGTCCTTCATCCGCACGTCAACATGGTAGTATTCTTCCATTTCCGCCCTCCCGCGAAACCCCTTCGTTCATAAAATAGCGAAAAAAATCCCCCCGCGCAAGGGGGGAAGCAGACCTCGATTCACGTAATGTAGGGCGGGGATTCTATCCTCAATCCGTCGAAATGTAGGGCGGGGACTTTAGTCCCCGCTGAAAAAAACCTTGACAGCACCCCCCACACTTTTACTAGACTTAAAAAGGATTGAGGAGGAGTAGAACTCAACAAAAGGTTGTAGTCATGCGGAAGATCGCTGGTTTCCTCGCTTACCTCTTCGCCGTTAATGCCGTTCTTGCGACGACCCCAACCGTGGCCGTCGTTGACTTTGAGGGAATTAACTGCTCCCAGGATTATGCACGAGGGGTAACAGAGATTCTGTCTTCAAGACTGTCCGATACCGGCGCTTTTAGGTTGATTGAGCGCGGTCAGATAATCCGCGTTTTAGAAGAACAAGCATTTCAGACTTCAGGGCTTGTTGACCCGTCAACAGCGGTACAGATAGGACAAATACTTGGGGCTGATTATGTTGGTGTTGGCAGTATTACTAAATTTGGCAACACATATACGGTATCCACCCGCTTTGTTAAAGTGGAGACAGCAGAGATTACATTAGCCGACACGTTTACGGCAGAAGGAGAGGACCAAATACCCAGCATATGTAATGATTTAGCAAAGGAAATGGCAAGTAAAGCAAGTGTTATTCATTTACGAATTAGGGCAAATGATGACGGTGTTGAAGCTTATGTTAATGGACAATACATAGGCGTATGCCCTGTTGAATACGACGTTACAACAGGTTCACACAAGATAAAATTTGTATATTCAGGGACTTATGGATACCAGAAGACGATTGATGTCAAATACGCCGATGTTGATGTTGGAAAAACATTTACAATTAACTGCCCAACAAGTAGTTCAGACGTACGAGACGTACGACTAGAAGAGGAAAGGCTTGCACAACAAGAGAGGGAAAGACTTGCAAGGCAGGCACAAGAAAGGGAAGAGCTATTAAGTGTGCCATGGCTTCTTATAATTGTTGGTGTTGGACTTCTTATAATGTGGGCATGTTTGTAGTAGAAGTATGGTATCCTGCCACCAAATAAGAAGGAGGCATTGTAGCAGATAGCAGGAAGCCCGGCTGTGACCGGCACATTAAGTGTCCACGCTACAACTACAGTTACCACTATCGTTACGTCAATGTTTGTTGTAAGCCTACCAACGGTTAAACGCAAACCAACCTGTAGGGCGGGGGCTCTGTACCCCGCCCGAAAAACGTTGAGGAGGGCGGCATACAGAGCTGCCGCCCTACATCTCACCCCTCACCCTATCCCTTTCCCCAAAGGGGCGAGGAGATATGAACCCCCCTCCCTAGCCCGTCGGTGAGCCGCTCCCCAGAGGGGAGAGGGGACATGAAAGGTGCTACTGGTTGTCGATCTGCGCGCGCTGGAGCCTGCCGGAGTACTCCACGTAAACGCTCTTCCACTCGGTGTAGAAATCCAGCACCGTCCAGGACGCCTCGCGGTGCCCGTTGCCGGTGCCCTTCACCCCGCCGAAGGGCAGGTGCACCTCGGCGCCGATGGTCGGCCCGTTGATGTACGTTATCCCCGCCTCGATGTCCTGAATCGCCTTGAAGGCCAGGTTCACGTTCTCGGTGTAGATGGAGCTGGAGAGGCCGTAGGCGGTGTCGTTCTGGACGCGGATGGCCTCCTCGAAGCTCCCGACCTTTATCACGGAAAGGATCGGGCCGAAAATCTCCTCCTGCTCCAGGCGCATCCCCGCCTTGACCCCTGAAAAAATCGTCGGCTCGATGAAGAAGCCCTTGTCGTAGGCGCCGCCGGTGAGCCGCTTCCCGCCCAGGACGAGCGCGGCCTTGTCCTCGTTCTTGCCCACCTCGATGTAGTAGAGGTCGGTCTTGAGTTGGTCCTCGGACACGGCGGGGCCCATGTCCACGGACTCGTCGAGGCCGTTGCCGACCTTGAGCTTTTTGGCCCGCTCGATGAGCTTTTCCATGAACCCGTCGTGGATTTTTTCGTGGAGGATGAGGCGGCTGGTGGCGGTGCAGCGCTGGCCGGTGGTGCCGAAGGCGCCCCACAGGACGCCGTCGAGCGCCAGGGGAAGGTTGGCGTCGTCCATGACGATCTGGGCGTTTTTGCCGCCCAGCTCGGCGGAAAACGGCTTGCCCAGCGCCCCGCACTGCCCGGCCAGCATGTTGCCTATCTCCACCGAGCCGGTGAACGAGACGCGGTTGACATCGGGGTGCTCGACGATGGCCTTGCCCACGGTTGAGCCGCCGCCGGTGACCATGTTCACCACGCCGGGCGGGAAGCCGGCCTCCTCGAAGACCTCCATGAAGTTGCCCACGCTCGCCGGGGTGAGGGTCGCGGGCTTGATGACGCAGGTGTTGCCGCAGATGAGCGCGGGGAACATCTTCCACGAGGGGATGGCGATGGGGAAATTCCAGGGGGTTATCATGCCGCAGACGCCCACGGGCCGGCGGATGGCCATGCCGAATTTGTTGCGCATCTCGACGGGTGTGTGGCGGCCGAAGAGGCGGCGGCCCTCCCCCGCGGCGTACATCCCGCAGTCTATGGCCTCCTGGGTGTCACCCCGGGTCTCGGCGATGACCTTGCCCATCTCCCGGGTCATCATCCGGGAAATTTCCTCTTTGCGCGCTTTCAGGATTTCCGCGGCCTTCATTATCGCCAGGCCGCGCTCGGGGGCGGGGACCAGGCGCCAGGATTCGAAGGCCTCCCTGGCCGCGGCCACGGCGGCGTCCACGTCCCGCCCATCGGATCTCGGGTGGGTGGCGACCAGGTCGTCTGTATCGGCCGGGTTGCGGTTTTCGTAGCGTTCGCCGGAGGCGGCCTCGACCCACGCGCCGCCGATGTAGTTCTTGAAGTGCTTCGGCTCGGGCATTGTTCCTCGCTTTGGGGCTGAAAGGGGGTGGGTTGAGCTTCGGGGTGATGATAGCAACCGGCCCGCGGGGCGGTCAACGGTGGGATTGCGGTTTTGACGTAGGGGCGGGTGTCCACACCCGCCCGCGGGTTTAACCACCGTCGAGCATCAAAATATCGCGGCGGCCCGCAGGGGACTCGTCCCACGGGGCCGCCCCACATCGCCGTTTACAAGGGAAACCGCGGGCCGACCTGAAGGTCGGCCCCTACGTCTGTTTAAGCAATACAGAAGGGGCCGGACGACCGACCCCTTTTTCAGCGTTGCGGGTACGGGACTAGAAGGTGGCCTTGATGTCGCCCCAGCTAGTGGTCACCACGTCGAGGTACTCGCCCTCGTCCACGGTGGTCCAGCCGCCGAGGTCGTCGAACATGTCCTCGATGTCGGCCGACATGCCGGCGGTGCCCAGCAGGACCTCGAAGTAGTCGCCGCCGCCGATGTCCCAATAGTAGGCGAGGAAGTCCAGGTCGACGGTGGTGCTGCCGGAGCAGTCGATGGGCGGGGTAACCATGTGGGCGTCGACCCCCATGTACCAGTAATCGGAGTCGGCGTCGGCGCAGTTACCGCTGCCTCCGGTTTGGTTCGAGCGGTAGCACGTGGTGTTACTCACCCAAGTGTAGGTTTCCCCGGTGTATATGTCCCAACCCGAGGGCGGCCAAGACTCGAACTGCTCGTTGAGGAGCTCGCCGCGCGAGTCGTCGGAGATGACGGCGTTGTCCACCTCGCAGTACCAGTCCCAGCTGGCGTCGTTGTAGTGGAAGTCCACGCCGATGGTGCCGCCGGCGCCGTCGGATAGGTCGAGGTTGACCGCCTCACCGTAGTGGTTTTCGTTCCAGTAGAGTATCTGGTTCCAATCCATGGACTCGCCGTCCCAGGAGTAGACGCAGGCCTCGTTGAGGCGCGGGCCGGCGGCGACGTCGGTCGCGTCGGACTCCCAGTAGAAGACGATGTAGACGTCGTCCTCGCCGAGATGGTCGGACAGGAACAGGGTCTCGTCGGTCCAGTCGTCCGCGTTGGTGTCGTAGACCTCCAGGGGCGTCTCGGAATCGGGGTCGAAGTCGCCGCCGACGGGCTCGTAGTCCACGGCGTAGACGGCCAGGTAGTCGTCGGAGCTGTCCGTGTCCAGCATGTAGGAGAAGGTGAGGTAAGCGGTCTCCGCGTCGGAGAAGTCTATACCGTCGGTGTTGTACATCCAGGTCTTGTCGCCCAGGCCGTACTCGTCGGTGTCGTCCACGACGCAGGCGGCCACGTCGTCGGTGCCGTCGTCGTAGGCCTGCCAGTGGGCGGTTTGGGCGTCGTTGGAGCCGCCGACGCTCAGGAAGGGCGTACCGGCGAACGCCGTACAGAGTAGAACCAAGGACAAGAGCACAATGAGCTTACGCATGGGAGTCTCCTTTTTTGGGGGGGGTGGGTTGAGTAGTGATTTTTTCAGCTTGTTTTGAGGCCGGGAAACGGGGAATGGATTAATTCGTAACCTTAATTTTGCGTATCCGCCTGCCGCGCTACCATCCGTCCGCCCTGGGAGGACGGTGGATTTCAATCGTCCGTAACATTTTACCAGGGGAAATGCCGTAAGTCAATCCCGTACCCGTGCGGGGTATTTTTTTACCGCGCCGTCCGTGATCCGTTGCGCCGCCCCCCTCTCTACGGTCTGCGCCATACCGGTAGCGATGACGAGGGTTACCCGCCCGCTATCGCACCACCCACCCCGGCCCGCACCATACAGACTCACCCAGGGGGGAGGGTCAGGATACGGCACCAATTTCCACCTGTAAAAAGGCCCCCTAGGGGGGGCCCCTTTTCTACCGGGAACGCAGGCTACAAATTAATCTCCCAACGCCACACGTTACACCCCGGTAGCTCCTCCCCACGCCAGATGAAGCCTTCCTCGGGCCTGTCCGCGGGCAGCTGAGGGGCGACCTTTTCCAACATCACTATACGGTCGGCCCTGAAGTCGGCCTCGGTCTGGTCCAGACGATTGTAGGAAATGCGCACGGTGGCGCCCCAATCGCCCACTGCGGGGAAGAGGGAAACCAGGAAATAGCACCGGTCGTCGAGCACGTAACTCCCGTCGAGGGGGACGGTCTCGACCCGGCCGTCGGTGAAGCTGACCTGGCAGGAGACGAAGCCGTCCGCGGGAACCGTGCCCTTGATCAGCCAGACGTTGATGCCGTCACCCGCCTGTTCGAGGGAGTCGTTTTTTTCGCTCGAGACTATCGAGACGTGCTGTTGCGCCGCGGCTTGGGTCTGCTGCTGACCGAAGTGCAGGACCCCTGCGGTGAGCACCAGGACGGCGAAAGCGGCTAAGATGATGAGGTTCTTGGGCTTCAAGATTCGTTCCCGGACGGACTTGCGACCCATTGTAAAGCAAACTCCATGCCACGTACAGTCCAAAGGTGCCCAGGTAGCTAAACGCGGTTTTCTTAATCAATTATAAAAATTGAGCTTCCCGCTGTCGCCGGCACCTGTATCCCCCGCTCCGGTTCGATGGGGTAAAATGTAACATCCCGCCGCCCCTTGGAACTATTAGGTTAATTATGCTAGCCTAAGCCCGAAGTGGGACGGCTCCGAGCCTGTACAAGATTCGGAATATTCTAATCGAGACCCCAAGGAGAGTCAATGGCCCGCGCCAAGGTGGCCGTCGTAAAAACGCGACCCGAGTCCGTCCTGGAAGACACCGCCCGGGCGATGGAGCTCGCCGGCTTCGAGGGCGCCCTGCCCGCCAGGAAGACCACCATCCTCAAGGACAACATCTCCTGGCACCTGCCCATGCCCTCGGCCAACACCACCCCCTGGCAGCTCGAGGGGGTCATAAAGGCCCTGCGTGCGAGCGAGGGCCGGGGCGACCTGGTGGCCGTGGAGAACAAGACCGTGGTCACCGAGGCCGAGCGCGGCGATTTTCTGAACAAGTACCGACCCGTTTACGAGAGGTACGGCGTCCCGGTCCTCTTCAACTTCCGCTCGGACCACATGGTGTGGCGCCGCTACGAACCGAAGGCCGAGATGCTGGTCCTGAATCGAATTTTCCCCGAGGGTATCCACCTCCCCGACTACTTTTTGGGCAAGAACATCGTCCATCTGCCCACGGTCAAGTGCCACATTTACACCACCACCACCGGGGCGATGAAGAACGCCTTCGGGGGGCTTTTAGCCACCAGGCGCCACTACACCCACTCCTGGATTCACCAGACCCTGGTGGACCTCCTGGCGATTCAGCGGGAGATACACCCGGGAATCTTCGCCGTGATGGACGGCACCTCGGCGGGCAACGGCCCCGGGCCGCGGACCCTCATCCCGGTACAAAAAGACCTCATGCTGGCCTCGGCGGACCAGGTGGCCATTGACGCCGTGGCGGCCAAGATGATGGGCTTCGACCCCCTCCAGATCGAGTACATCCGGCTGGCCCACGAGCGCGGCCTGGGCACGGGGCGAATCGAGGAAATCGAAATCGCCGGCGACGTGGACGTCTCGAAGGAAAGCTGGGGCTTCACCGTGGGGGACAACTTCGCCTCCCTGGTGGGGGACCTCCTCTGGTTCGGGCCTTTCCGCCCCATCCAGAAGCTCTTCTTCCACACGCCGTTGGTCTCGGTATTCGTCGCCGCCTCGGACCTCTACCACGACAAGTTCTGGTGGAACTGGAAGGGTCAGCGCATCTACAAGAGGTGGCTGGACGAATCGCCCTGGGGGCGGCTGTTCGAGACGTACGAGCCCCGCTTCGCGCGGGAGAAGTGATTTAAGGCGTCGCTACTATTTCATATCCCTCACGCGCCAGCAAAATTAATAAGTGTCAACTGCCACTAAAGGAGCAAAAGATGAGTAATTGTAAGAAAGACAAAGAAAGACTTATCGATTTTTGTTCGCACGTTCTTCAAGAAAGAGCGAAGAAAGTCCTCTTCAACGAAAATAATAAACTTGATAAAGATAAGTTATTGATTGAACAATATAAATGCTATGTAAATGTAATGGATCAGGTCGGTCGAAGAAGAGACACGCATAACAACTATCTTGTTGCCATAAACGCAGCTCTGATTGCAGCAATTGCTTTTAAATTTGATATTTATTGGGGCCTGATATTCCCTTCTGTTGGTGTTTTAATCTGTGCTTATTGGGTTAGGCTGTCGAGGAATTTCGCAAAGCTTACTGAAGTGAAGTTTTCGCTGATCCAGGAGATTGAGAGTAGATTGCCTTTATCGCTGTTCAAAGCAGAGTGGTTGGCACTTGGTAAAGGAAAGTTTTGTGCTCATTACAAAAGATTACCCAAAATTGAGAAATTATTGCCGTGGTGCTTCATTGTTTTATATTTTATTTATATTGTTATCTTGGTACTTGACTTAGCTAATGTCATTTCAATCAAAGGCATTTCCCTATTCAATAAAAACTAGGTTTTATGGAAAATAGGTATGTGAATATTCTGCGAGGGTGAGCCGTGGAGCGGCAGCCGGAGCTGGTCGAGGGAATGTTCGCCGACCCTGAGAAGGCGCGGGCCTACGGGCGTCGCTCGGCGGCACGCAACCGCCGGATGGGGCGCACCTACGCCAAAGAGCTCGCGCGCGTCGGCTACACCGGGGGACCCATCCTGGATGCCGGCTGCGGCAGCGGGGAGTGCTCAATCGAGCTGGCCAAGGTCTTTCCCGACGCGGAGGCGGTCGGCCTCGACCTCTCGCCCGAGCTTGTAGAAATGGCCCGGGAGAAGGCCGCGAAGTCCGGCCCCCTCCCGAACCTGCGCTTCGAGGTGGGCGACGCCGCGGCCACGCCCCACCCCGACGGGCATTTCGACGTGGTCATCTGTACCGACGTGCTGCAGATAGTGCCCGACCCGGTGGCGCTGGTGAACGAGCTGGAGCGTGTACTGGCGCCCGGTGGCCGGCTGTACCTCGGCTCGATCAAACGCTCCTGGCTGGGGCACCTCGTCCCCATCCTGAAAATTTCCTTCACCATCCCCGAGGTGCGGGAAATTTTGCAAAGGACGCGCCTGCGCCCGCACGAAATCATCGAGAAGGGGATTTACTTCGTGGTGGTGGCGCCACCGGGTTAATCCTCGGGATGTCGTAAAAAAGAGGCGGGCCGCGGCCCGCTCTTTTTATGCACCGCACCACCGCCGCTATTCAGGCTTGTACCGCCAGACCTCGTACCCGTCGAGGACGAAGTAGATGTAACCGTATGAGAACCAAGCCCCCCGTGTGATTTCCCCCCACACGTCGGGGAGATAGTACGCGCCTTCGCCTCCGGTAATCGGGACGATACAGTGGTACTGGAAACACTGGAAAAGGCAACGGTCGCCCTCCGGCGAGAAGGAGAGACGGCTGGGCGACCAGTCGAAATCTAAGTCCAGCTCCACCGGTTCGCCGTCTACAAGGGGAAAGAGGACCACGTCCGAGCGGTAGGGGATGTCCGGGCTCCGCTCGATTGTCGCCATGAGGGACTCCCCGTCGGGCGTGTACCTCAGGCTCTTCACCCCAGGTCGTCCCCGCCGGGGACGTCGGTCAGCCCACCGGAAGTGAGGTCGTACCTGCCAATGTGGTACGAATAGTTATCGTCCCGGTAGTAGAAGGCCAGTTCGGTGCCGGCGCCGTTGACGCCGAGGAGGCGTGCTTCGGGCAGGGTGAGGATGGTCTCTATATCGCCGCCGGCGGAGGGGATGCGACAGACGCTATAGATGGGATCCCATCCCTCGACCTGGATGAAGTAGACGTATTCCCCATCGGGCGACCAACAGGGATAACGAGCGTCTTGGGTTATTCCATCCAGGGGGTTGTACTGCGTCAAGTTCGTTATCTCGCCGGATTCCATGTCCAGGAGCAGCATGTCCACGGCTTCATCGTCACCGTAACTGACGCCTTCAGGGATAGCCAGATACGTGCCGTCCGGGGATAATTCGGGCGACCAGCCGACCGGTCCCTCGTAGAGAAGCTCGGGCGCGCTTGTATCCAGCTCCGCCGGTTCCGTGCAGCCCGCGAGGGCCAACAGGACCGCGAACAGACCAATCCACCGGGCTCTGGTCATATAAAAAACATCCCTGGATGTATTTCTCCATGGACCAATATAGTACGTCTCGGGGTTTCCGTCAAGGGCGGCGCTAACCACCCATCCACGTTATGGCCCAGGACACCAGCGCCGCGATACCGGCCATGAACATCACCTGGCTCCACTTCCGCCGCCGCTGACCGAGCTTCACCGCGTCGGCCCCCTCGACCTCGATTTTCTTGAAATTAGACCCCGGCGGGCCGATGGTCTTACCTTTTTCGTTCTTCACGTTCCAGCCGCCGATGAAATACCACAACAGGCCGTTGGCCGCCAGGGAGAGGCCGATGACCCACAGCGCCTCGGCGAGCTCCGCGACGTTCATGTCCGCGCTCCGTATCGGTAGGCCGCGGCGCAGGCGCCCTCGCTGGAGACCATGCAGGCGCCCATCGGCTCCCCGGGGTTGCAGGGATTCTCGAATAGCGGGCATTCGGTGGGGTGGATCAGCCCGCGCAGGACGTCGCCGCAGCGGCAGCCCGCCGGTTCCATCGGCTCCCCGACCTCCACGGGATACGCCTTGAGCGCGTCGTAATTCACATATTCCTCCCGCAGCTCGAGGCCGGAGCCGGGGATGACGCCCAGGCCGCGCCAGTCGGCGTCGCACGCCTGGAAATATTTCGCCACCAGCGCCCGGGCCTTGGGGTTGCCCCCCTCGGTCACCGCCCGGGGGTAGGCGTTCTCCACCTTCGGTTCGCCGGCGTTCACCTGTCGCACCAGGGCCAGGATTCCGCTCAAAATGTCCGCCGCCTCGAAGCCGGTCACCGCGCACGCCAGGCCGAACTCCTCCGGGACGAAGCGGTAGATGCCCAGGCCGGTGACGACGCTCACGTGGCCGGGCAGCAGAAATCCGTCCAGCTTCACCCCGCCGGTGCAGAGCGCCCGCAGCGCCTGCGGCATGGTCTTGTGCGCCGAGAGGAGGGCGAAATTTTTAACGCTCCCCTTGACCGCCGCGTCCACCAGGGCGGCCACGGTGGGCGTGGTCGTCTCGAAGCCCACACCGAGGAAGAGGACGAGCTTATCCGGGTTTTCCCCCGCGATTGCAAGTGCCTCGGCGGGGGAGTAGAGGACGCGGACGTCGGCGCCCCGGGCACGCTCCGTCGCCAGGGAGCCCGAAGACCCCGGCACCTTCACCATATCGCCGAAGGTGCAGACGATGGTTTCCGGCCGCCGGGCGTAGGCGACCGCGGCGTCCACGAAGCCCACGCCGGTCACGCACACCGGGCAGCCCGGTCCGGAGAGGAGCTTGATATTCTTCGGCAGGAGCTTCCGCAGGCCGGTGCGGGCCACGCTCATGGTGTGCGTCCCGCAGACCTCCATCAGGGTGTAGATTTTTTCGGGGTCGGCCTCGACCGTAATCGCCGCCGCCAAACCCCGCACCAGCCCCTTCCGCCGGTACTCATCCAGGTGGCGCAACTACCCCTCCCCCCGGGCGTCGAGCTCGCGCTGGTGGTGCTCGGCCAGCTCTTCCAAAAGGGCCAGGTTCTCCCGCGCCTCGTCCTCGTCTATCACGTTGAGGGCGAAACCGGCGTGGACGATGGCGTACTGGCCGGGGACGGGCGGTGGGTCCACGAGGACGACGGAGATTTCCTGGGTGGCGCCGCCCAGCTCGACGACGGCCTTATCCCCCTCGACCTCTATGATTCTCATCGGCACGGAGAGGCACATGGTGGCTCCGGTGGTGCGTATTCCTTCGCTGGGAAACTTAGCAGGTTAGTTAGCTATTTTCAATTTCGTTCTTATATTGCTCGGTAGGTTTAATAACCATCAGTTCTTCGCGTAACACGTCATTAGTGTATGGCAGATTGGACCATCTACAAGCCAGACCAGCTAGTGAAATGCACTCTGAGCCAACTGGGATTGTTACATCGCTATTTCCCAGTGAACCATTGTTATACCTCTTTATAAACTCATCAACCGCTGTGGCTGCGTCTTGCATATGGTTGTTGTCATCGCTGTGAGCAGCTCCAGATACAAATGCCTCCCAAATAAAAAGTGACTTAGGTTCTTTATCCCATTCACTATAATTAACTGATACTTTTAAAACATTTTGTTTTATATTATCGAATATAAATGCCATTTGGTGTATACCGAGTGTAGCTACATAGCCGCCTGCGGGAGCGAAGCATGACCTGTCGTGTTCATTAACTCGCCCCTTACTCAATTGGGCGGATTTTCCAGGGATAGGCAGGAAACAGGGACATTCGAAACCTAGTGCCACGGGTTTCTTATAAAGTGACTTGGAAAGTTCATTTACCAATTCATCTATTTTGTTTGTACCTAATTTTATCTCTCCATTCTCGCATTTGGCCCATCCGAAGTTTTCTCCTCTTGTTGAGCCTACATCACAGGCATAAACGACTATATCATCTGCCTTCTTGCACATGCCAACACCATACCTCGAAAATGTTTCGCGGAAACATGAACCGTCTATCTCGCTGTTCTTTGTGAGCTTCTTTTTACTCTTTCAGCTCCTTGCCGCACTTGCCGCGGAATTTGTCGCCGGGGGTGAGAAAGGCGCCGCGGTCGGGCAGGCGGGTTGGAGATGGTGGCCGAGCAAGGGGCTAATCCCACTCAGCCTTTCCCTTGACGCCGACGCCATCGGAGATGCACGCGTCGGGCATGCTGCCGGCCCTGGCCTGAATGACGATGAAGTACAGGTCCTCGTCTGAGTCGTTGCGCCAGGCGCGGACGCCGTCCTGGGCGACCCGTATCACCGACCCCTCGCCGACCTCCAGGACCTCGCCGTCCACCTGGAATCGCCCCCGCCCCTTGATGAAGATGTACAGCTCCTCGTTGTTCCGGTGACGGTGGAGGAAGGGAATCTCGCCGCCCGGCGGGAGGCGGTTGAGCGACATCTCCACCCCCGTAAGCCCCAGCGGCTCTTTCATGAACAGCTTCCCCGGATAGCGGTCCTTCATCCCCGGAAGCTGAAAGCTGAACTCCTCCAGGCTCTCCCATCCCCGCAGGTGCGCCGCGGTGAAGTTCACGCCTCTCTTTAGCTCTATCTTCGCCTCGGCCATTCGGTCCCACCTCCGGCCCGGCGTTTGAGGATACCCCGCGACGTCAGGAAGGTTCAATCTCCTTGCCGCATTTGCCGCAGAACTTGTCGCCGGGGACGAGCTCGGCGCCGCAGTGGGGGCAGACGGGGTGCAGCAGCGCGCCGCACTTGCCGCAGAACTTGTTCCCCGCCGCGTTCTCGAAGCCGCACTTGCCGCAGACGATTACCTTCTCCGGGGCGGCCTTGGACCCACCCTTGTCCTTCATGGCGTCGGCCATCTGTCCCCCGATTGCCATGCCCGCGCCGAGTCCGGCGCCCATGCCGGCCATCCCCCCGCCGCCGGGCTGCTTGGCCGCGTCGCCGATGGCCTCGGCGGTCTTGTAGCGGGTGTAGCGGTCCATGTCGCCGATGGCGCCCATCTTGGCGCGCTCGTCCATGGCCTTCTCGACCTCGGGCGGGGCGGTTATCGCCCCCACGGTGAAGTCCACCAGCTCGATCCCGTAGGTGGCGACCTCCTCGGTGAGCTTGGCCTTGAGCGCAATGGCGAACTCGTCGTAGAGCGGGGGGAGATCGAGGAGGCTCTTGACCTGCTCGCCCAGGAAGTCGAAGGTCTGGCTGACGATTATCCCGCGGAGGAAGTCCTCGAGCTCGCCGACCATTTTTAAATTGCCGGTGCCCACGTACTTGTTGACGAATAGGCCGGAGTCGGTGATGCGCAGGGAGTAGATGCCGTGAGCGCGGAGGCGGACGATGCCGAACTCGGCGTCGCGGAAGGCCACCGGCTGCGGCGTCCCCCACTTGAGGTCGGTGAACACCTTCCGGTTGACGAAGTAGACCTCGACCTTGAAGGGGGTCTGGCCGCCGAAGGGGAGCTTGATCAACGCCCGCAGGAGCGGGATGTTGGCCGAGGTGACGGTGTGGCGTCCGGGGGCGAAGCGGTCCAGCGCCTGGCCGTCGCGGAAGAAGATGGCCTCCTGGCTCTCGTGGACGACGACCTGGGCGCCGTAGGCGATGTCGCCGGAGCCGTCGCGCGGGACGCGCTCGACGAGGACGTCGCCCGTGTTGTCGAGGGATTGCAGGACTTCGATGGCCATGGTCACTCCTTGAATGCGCGGGGGGAATTTGCGGACCCTAGCATATCACGCCACGGCAGGGTCTGACAACGGGAGGCGGGGGTTAACGGGCCGTGGGGATGGAAAGGATGTGGATGCCGACGGCGACCAGGACGACGCCCAAAAGAATGCGCAGCCAGAGCGCCTCGACGAAGAAGACGGCGGAGACGGTTATGAACGTCGCCATCAGGGTTAGGGTCCAAATTTTCAAGCGGAGGGGGATGGCTTTCTTCTCGCGCCAGGCGCTGATGTAGGCCCCGAGGCGGGTGCCCATGAGCCAGTCGTGGAGCCTCTTGGAGCCGTGGGCGTAGCAGACGGCGGTCAGTAAAAGGAACGGCGTGGTGGGGAGGACCGGGAGGAAGATGCCCAGAACGCCAAGACCCAGACAGAGCGAGCCGGCGGCGATGAGAAACCCCCGGGCCACCGGCCCCAGGCGTCCAGCGTTCTTCGGTTCGTCGCCCATCTTCTACCCGCCCTCGCCCTGGTAGCCGCCCCGATAGCCTGCGGTCTCCCCATTCAGGCGGAAAAACAGAAGTTGTAAAACCCGGGCCCGCTCGGCGAGTTCCAGACCGGCGGGGTTGAAAACGGCGAGGAGCCCCTGTCCGCGCCCCGAGTAACCCGCGTCCCACACCGCGCTGCCCAGGTGCGCCCCGCAGCGCAACAGGCTCGAGCGCGGCTTCCCCAGCGCCAGAACGTCCCGCGGCAGGTTGACCTTCTCGGAGTAACGGACGAGGTAGACCCCGGGCGGCAGGATGAGCCGCCCATCCCGCCAGGGGATGACCTCCGTCTCCGGCAGCCGGCGGTCGGAGTTATCGAAATCCAGGCGGCCGGGAGTGTCGTCGCAAAACCAGGCCACCTCGGCCGCGGTGAGGTCCACTCCGTTCGGGGTCACCTGGGTCCGGGGGTCGGGCATCCCCTCCACCAGGGGCGGGCTGCCCGAGAGGAGACGGGCGAGCTCGTCACCGGTAATCGAGCCTGGGAATGGGGCGGGGTCGGTCATGGAAATTTTTTTAAAAGGCGGGGATTCCCGCCTCTGGGGGGATGTGGGCGCGTTTTCTACGTCGGTCTGGGCCGGGCCCGAGATTTCCCTTCGGGTGCAGATACCCGCCTGTGGATGGACGTGGGGAATCGGACCGGACCGGGGTTACGACGAGCCCTCGAAGGCCTTGTGAATCTTGTAGTAGTTACGCAGCTTCTCGTTGGACTTGCGGATGCGGGTGCAGAAGGTGCGGATGAAGGCGATCATGATTTTATTGCCGATTTCGATGTCCTCGACGATGAGCTTCTCGAAATCCGCCTTGCCCAGGGAGAGGAGCTTGGTGTCCTTGCGGCAGACGGCGGAGGCCGAGCGGGGCGCGGCATCTATGAGCGCCATCTCGCCGAAGAAAGCCGGGCGCTCCAGGTACAGAAGCTCCTCGGTCCCCACCCCCTCGATGGCGAGGGTGATGGAGACCATGCCGGAATCCACGATGTAGAACTTGTCCCCGGTGTCGCCCTCGTAGAAGATGAAGTCGTCCTTGGCGAAGGTCTCCTCCTTCATGCGGGAGGCGACCTCCTCGAGCTCGGAATCGTCTAGACCGGCGAAGAGCATGACGTCGCGTATCTGGTCCGGGGTGGGCATGGGGAACCTCGCTTACACGTGACGAAAAGATTATAGCAAAAATCGCCGGCGTCGGCGAGGTCCCGCCGGTCGGCGATTGGAGAATTACAGTGGTGGGTTAGGAATCCCCACCCCACGTATCGCCACTAGCGAGGCGCGGGGCAGGTGTCCCACCCTCTTCCTGTGGGAGGAGGCTCAGCCTCACGGGCAGGGGTGAGGGCTGCCGCATGTCCCCTCCCCCTTTTAGGGAGCGGCTCGCCGACGGGCTAGGGTGAGGGGTGTAGCGGTCCCCTCTCCCTTTAAGGGAGAGGCTCGCCTACGGGTTAGGGTGAGGGTAGAGGCATATACGCGGCCCCCCTCTCCCCGTGGGAGGCCTGCGAGGCACGGGGATGGGGGTGAGGGCTGTCTTAATAAAAAGGGCCGACCTAAAGGTCGGCCCCTACGTCATCGCAAACGGGGGTGAGGAGAGCCGCTACCGGCTGACTACCAGCCGCTTCGTCAGCGACCCCGCGTTCGTTTCCAGGCGGTAGAGGTACACGCCGGAGGTGATTTCCGCGCAGTTCCAGGACGCCTCGTGACGACCGGCGGTCAGCTCGTCGTTGACCAGCGTCGCAATCCTCCGACCCGATAAATCGTAAACCGATAGCACGACGCGGCCGTCGGCGGGCAGGGAGTAGGCGAAGTTGACGGTGTCCCGCGACGGGCTCGGGTAGGCGGCGTAGAGGACGAGCTCAAACGTTATCTCGGGGACCGAGACAGCCTCTGTCGGCCCGAAGCGCTCGACAGTCCCGTCGGCCTCGACGACCTCCAGCCAGTAGGCGTAACTCTCGCCGGGTTCTACATCCCGGTCGAGGTATCTGGATGAATCGCCGGTTAAATTTCCTGATATAACTTCCGGCTCGCCCACGCCCCGCAGGACGCGCACCCCGGTGGGCTCTTCGCCAGAGAAGCGCCAGTTTACGAGAACGCCCTCGTCGGTCGCGCCCGCGCCGAAATCGGCAAGATCAATCCCGCCGGGCAGGTCAACATCGAAGTACCAGTCCAGCTCCTCGGCCCAGTAGTCGCCGCCCTCGTCGTCCAGTGATTTCACCCGCCAGTAGACGCGGTCCCCATCACCGATTCCGCTCGGAATCGTATACTTAGATTCGTTTATACCGGTAACCTCATTGTAGGTAACGAAGTCCGGGTCGGTTCCCCACCAGAGGGTGTAGGATTCGTGGTCGGAGTCGGGGGAATCCTCCCAATCCAGGAGTGGCGAAAGAGTATCAACGACCTCGCCCTTCGTTGGATCCAGGAGATGAAATTGGATCAATTCCACGTCGAAGTACCAATTCATCTCCTCGGCCCAGTACTCGCCGTCCCCGTCGTCCAGCGATTTCACACGCCAGTAGATGCGGTCCCCGTCCTCGATGCCGCCAACTAACGTATACTCCGACTCGTCAATATCCGTAACTTCGTTATAGGTGATGAAGTCCGGATCGGTCCCCCACCAGAGGGTGTAGCTCTCGAGACCGTCAAGATCGTGGTCTTCCCAGTCAAACGTAATGGGAAATGCGTATACTGTATCGCCATTCCCGGGGCTTAAAAGATGAAAGGAGACCTCGTACCAGGCGTACCGGAGACCTTTGGAATCGGGAGGTGAGCCTTCGTAGCTGATATGGGGCTGGTCGAGGGAATCAATCTCGATGGAGGTATACCTGCCGGAACCAGAATCCGGGTCCACAACCTCGGGAATCCAGTCTGAGCCGTCATTGTGGGCGCATTTGAGTACGGTATCAAGTTGTCTGTAATAGGAGATGTAGGGTTGGTCGGTGGAATCAAGAGCGATTGAACAATAACCACCAACCAAACTCGAAATCCCCCCATCAGCTCTCTCTATCTGCCACTCCGACCCGTCCCAGTAGGCGTATTTCTGGTAGATGACGCCTTTGCTGTTGTAAGCGTAGGCGATATGGGGATGTTCGGACGAATCCAGGGCTATCGAAGTAAACGTACGGAAAGGACCGTCGCCGTCCACGGTCTCGATCAACCATTGGGAGCCGTCCCAACGCGCATATTTAAGTTCAGCGGCGTCCCTGTTCGTATATGATATGTTGGGGCGGTCGTTCGAATCCAGCGCGAGCGAGACGTCCGTACAAGCGCCATCGGTGTCTATGATCTCGAGCAGCCACTCGTCGCCGTCCCAACGGGCGTATTTCAGACCGTTGGCTTGTACATCCATATAGGCTATGTGTGGATTATCGGACGAATCCACTGCAATGGAACAGTAAGGGCCGCTGGATCCGTCACCGTCAACCGTCTCAGTCAGCCATTCGGTTCCGGTCCAGTGGGCGTATTTAAGGTCCACCGCCGGCCAATTCGCGACATAAGCTATGTGGGGTAGGTCCAGGCTGTCCAGGGTCAGGGAAATGGATTCACCACCAAAATCACCTGCTACAACCGCCTCGATGTTCCATCCCCCCGCCTCCCACCGGGCGAGCATCAATTGATTATCCATGTAGTACGCGATAAGCGGCTGGTCGTCCGCGTCCAGCTCGAGGGACGTTCCGAAACCTAACGCGCCGCTGTAATCCACCTCTTCGATATGCCACAGACCGGCCGGAGCAGCCGACACCAGGAAGAGTAGAATCGAGCCAAAGTGAAGCGCTTTCATCCCGCCACCCCCAAATCACTTATGTCATCCGCCGTCAATGTAACCCCAAATCGTAACCGTGTCAACCCGCCTGGTCACCTTTAAAAACGCCGAAAAGAAGATATTCGGTGAACCGTTGGAAAATAAGGGTCTGTGCTTCCCAGAAAAAAAGCGGGGAACAACCCCGTCTTCGATTTAAGGTCTTTTTACGCTCTCCTCGTACCGGAGGGCGCGGGTGGGATTCGAGACGGGAGGCCGCTACCGGCTGACGACCAGCCGCTGCGTCAGCGACCCCGCGCTCGTTTCCAGGCGGTAGAGGTAGACGCCGGAGGGAATTTCCGCGCAGGACCAGGAAACTTCGTGACGCCCGGCGGTCAGCTCCGAGTCAACCGGCGTCGCAATCCTCCGACCCGATAAATCGTAAACCGACAGCACTGCGTGGCCGTCGTCGGGCAGGGAGTAGACGAAGTTGACGGCATCCCGCGACGGGCTCGGATAGGCGGCGTAGAGGACGAGAGTAAACGTCTCCCCGGGAACCGAGACCGCCTCCGTGGGGCCGAAGCGGCTGACCACGCCTTCCGCGTCAATGACCTCCAGCCAGTAGGCGTAACTCCCGCCGGGTTCCACGCCCCGGTCGAGGTATCTGGATGAATCGCCGGGCAGATTGCCGGAAATCATCTCCGGCTCGCCGGCGCCCCGCAGGACGCGCAGACCTGCCGGTTCCTCGCCCGAGAGGCGCCAGTTTACGAGAACGCCCTCGTCGGTCGCGCCCGCGCCGAAGTCGGCGAGGTCCACCCCGCCGCCCAGGTCAATGTCGAAGTACCAGTCCAGCTCCTCGGCCCAATACTCCCCGCCCCCGTCGTCGAGCGATTTCACCCGCCAGTAGACGCGCGCCCCGTCCTCGATGCCGCCGGATATCGTATACTCCGACTTGTCAATGTCCGTAATTTCGTTATAGGTGATGAAGTCCGGGTCTGTCCCCCACCAGAGGGTGTAGGATTCCAGGTTGGGTATCTGTTGGTCCTCCCAGTCGAACGTGAAGGGGAATGCATATACTACTTCGCCCTTCTCGGGGCTCATCAGGTGATAGACGGGGTCGTAGTCCAGGTCCACGTTGAAGTACCAGTCCATC
>DATKYS010000029.1 GCA_035528375.1 bacterium | reverse complement strand
TAGGCGCTTGATTAGAAAAACGGCCCATAAAATCGAAATGAGGAGGTAGGGCTAGATGAAACGGATACTGCTCGGCGTCCCGGCCGTCCTCATACTGGCGTGCGTTACGAGCGCGAGCGCGGACGGCGGAAAAATAACCTTCGTCCACGGCGGCTACGGGCACGGGGAAATCTACGTGATGGACGCCGACGGGGGCAACCAGACCCGGTTGACCGACGACATAAAAGATGACAGGAATCCCGTCTGGAGTCCCGACGGCCGCCGCATCGCCTTCGCTTCCAGCCGCGACGGGGACTACGAAATCTTCGTGATGGACGCCGACGGGGGCAACCTGACCCGGTTGACCGACAACGTAAGCGATGATGAGTTCCCCGCCTGGAGTCCGGACGGCGGCCGCATCGCCTTTACCTCCTTCCCCGACGGAAACTGGGAAATCTTCGTGATGGACGCCGACGGGGGCGAGGTGACCCGGTTGACCTTCAACGATGACTGGGACATGTATCCCGCCTGGAGTCCGGACGGCAGCCGCATCGCTTTCGAATCCCACCGCGACGGGGACGCTGAAATCTTCGTGATGGACGCCGACGGGGGCAATCAAACCCAGTTGACCTTCAACGATGACCGGGAACACTTTGCCGCCTGGAGTCCGGACGGTCGCCGCATCGCCTTCGAGTCCGCGCGCGACGGGGACGCTGAAATCTTCGTGATGGACGCCGACGGGGGCAATCAAACCCAGTTGACGAACAACAATAGCACTGACGGGAATCCCGCCTGGAGTCCGGACGGCCTCCGCATCGCCTTCCGCTCCGGCGGCGACTCCGACAGCCACGAAATTTTCGTGATGGACGCCGACGGGGGCAACCTGACCCGGTTGACCGACAACATAAAAGATGACAGGAATCCCGTCTGGAGTCCGGACGGCCGCCGCATCGCCTTCGAGTCCGAGCGCGACGGGGACTTGGAAATTTTCGTGATGGACGCCGACGGGGGCAAGGTGACCCGGTTGACCGACGACGAAAGCGATGACGGTTTTCCCGCCTGGAGTCCGGCGGAGTAGGCCCCTCTCTCCCCGTGGGCGGAGGCCGAAGGGAGCCGTTCGAAATTCAGTTGCCGGCTACGCCCCTCTCTCCCCGTGGGTGGAGGCCGAAGGGTGGGGGCCGGAAACATCGGGTGAGCTCAAAACTCGATTCCCCGCCCCGGCGGGTGCGGACCGTAGACGCCCGACTAATTTGTTCCCGAATGCGACCATTCCCCGCCCCGGCGGGGCGGACCGGAGTGTAGGGGCCGACCGACGGCGCGCCGTTCAGGTAGGCCCGCGGGGGGAATAACACCTTAAAATAGTTTAGGCGCTTGATTAGAAAAACGGCCCATAAAATCGAAATGAGGAGGTAGGGCTAGATGAAACGGATACTGCTCGGCGTCCCGGCCGTCCTCATACTGGCGTGCGTTACGAGCGCAAGCGCGGATGGCGGAACTCCAACGAAGGGTTCCTTTGATTGGGCAACGAACGTTGTCAAAGATTACATCTGGAATCCCGGCGCGCATTTGTCTCATTTTAATGGAATCGTGGATAGGGACGGCCTTTTAATGATGGGATGCTATTGGACTCTCGTATTTACCGACGCTGACGGAAACGAAAGTAAATGCTGGGATGTGTATTACAACGAAAACGTTAAGCCGGTGGACCACTTTTATAAGCCAGGTCCAGAGATTATTTATGATAACGAGCGCATTCGGCGCTTGATGGCGCCAGTCCTGCAGTATCTTGATGACAACTACGAAGAGGGCACCTATTGCTTCTCTTTATATGCCCATTTTCCACACGCGGATTTTCCGGAAGCCTTAATCTTTAGCGTTGAGTGCTGGGACGAAGATGGCTACGTTTTTAGCACCTTTGTAGACACCGAAACCTACGAAATCCTCCAAACGGAAACCTCTACGCTGAGGTAAGCCGCGTGGAGCGGATCCCACTAGAGCCCTGGAAATCTTCGTGTGTCCAAGGTTTGACGCACCTGGCTAAATACTCGCCCCGGACGGGGCACGGACCTTCAACCCGGAGCGTGCGATGAAGATGCGAAAAACCGCGGCAGCCTTTATTCTGGCGACCCTCGTCCTCACGGCCGGATGCGCCTCCCGGGGGGGAACGCCCCTGCTGGCCTACACCGCCGCCAAGGGCGGCGCCGACGAGGTCTACCTCTACGACCTCGAATCCGGCGAGGAGCGCCAGCTCACCTTCACCCGGGGCCTCAAGGGCGCCCCGGCCTTCTCCGCCGACGGCCGCTGGGTCCTCTACGCCTGCGACGCGGACGGGGACTGGGAAATCTACCGCGTCCCCGCCGAGGGCGGCGACACGGAGCAGCTCACCAAAAACTTCACCCCGGACCGCTTCCCGACACGCGGCATCCTGGACGAGTCGGTGGTCTTCGTGGCCTCCGACGACACCGGACCGGCCCTGCGGCACCTGGACTCACCGGGCGACCCGACCACGCTCAACACCCTCTCCCCGGACCTCGAGAGTGAGCCGGACGGGCTGGTCCTCGACCGGACGGGCGGGCTCGCGGCCCTGGTCTACGCGGGTGATATCCACTTTTTGAACCTGCGCTCGAACCGCTTCCGCCGCCTGGTGGAGGGCCCCTACGACGACGTGGACCCGGCCTTCTCCGCCGACTCGCGCGCCCTGGTATTCGCCAGCGACCGCGGCGGGGACTACGACCTCTACGTCGTGGACCTGGAGTCGGGGGAGCCGGTCCGGCTGACCGACGACGCCGGGAACGAGCGCCACCCCGTGGTGGACGCGGACAACCAGACGATTTATTTTTACGGCGAGATCGGCGGCCGCCCGGGCGTGTACCGGCGGGCGGAAACCCCCGTGGGCGCGCCGCCCCCGGTGCTCATCCTCGACGTCGAGGGGGAGCTAACCGGGCTGGCCCTCTGGCCGTGAAACGGGCGACGATTATTCTCGCGCTACTGACGGCGGTCGTTTCACCGGCCGCCGAGAGCGTCGAGTACACCGCGGCCACGGCGGGGGCGGGCCTCATTTACTCACTCGATCCCGAAAACCCCGACCGCTGGTACGTGGACTTCGCCGGCGCCGAGAGCGACTGGCGGATCACGGTGTACCGCACGCCGGAGCACCTCTTCCTCTCTCTGCCCATCCGGGTGGAGGGGGAGGGCATCCCGGCCGGGATGCAGCGCTGGGCGCTGGAAAGAAATTTCGACCTGCCGCTCGTCAAGTTCGCCCTGGACCCCACCGGGACCCGGCTGCACCTGGCGGCGGACCTGCGCACCTCCGACACGTCCCCCGAGGCGTACCTGGAGGTGCTCGGCTCCCTGGCGGCGACGGCGGAGCGTGAGCACGCCCTCCTGCGCGCATACGCGACGCCCTGAACCAACGGCGGTCCATGATTCTGCGGCGCATCACCCTCTACTTTCTGATCCTCTTCCTCCTCGTGGGGGTGGGTCTTTTCACCTACTCCAACGCCCTCATCAACCGGCTGGAGAACGAGTACCGCTCCATATCCATCGCCTACGCCGACGTCTCCTCGACCATCATCACCGCCGTCACGCGGGGGGACGTGTCGCTGGACCTGTTGAAGGATATAACCGACTCCCTGCGGCGCATGCTGAAATTCCCCGCCATCGTCGTCTCGGCGGACGGGAAGCAGATGGAGTGCCGCAACCTGCCCGGCGACCTGCATCCGGTGGACGCGGCCTCTCGTCTGGAAATCCTGCGCCTGGCCGCGGAGATGGACGAGGACAACGACCCCATCCCCCTGGTCGAGCGCCGGGTGCAAAAGCCCACCGGAACGGTGGAGGAGCGCCTGGTCGCCACGCTGCACTACTCCTCGCCGGAGATAATCACCACCCTCTCCTGGCTGCCCGTGGTGGGCATCGCGTTCATTTTAATTTTCGGCGGGCTGGGGCTCTTCGCCAACCACCGCTTCCGCCTGTCGGAGCAGCAGGCCATCTGGGTGGGGCTGGCCAAGGAGACGGCCCACCAGCTCGGCACCCCCGTCTCGAGCCTTCTGGGTTGGCTGGAGCTTCTGAGGGAGGACCCCGCCGCGGTCGGGAAGGTCCAGCCGGAGATGACCCGGGACGTGAAGCGGCTGGAGCAGATAGTCCACCGCTTCGCCGAGGTGGGCCGTACGCCCGAGCTGGAGAAAACGGACCTCCGCGCAGTGGTCCGCGAGGCGGTGGAATACTGCCGCAAGCGCATCTCCCTGGCCAACGTCAAGCTGGTGGACGAGTCGGAGGACGTGGGGCTCGTGCCCCTGTCCGCCGTCCTCTTCGGCTGGGTGATAGAGAACCTGGTGCGCAACGCCGCGGAGGTCCTGGCGAACCCCGGCGACGGGGGAAAGAAGGGGCGGAGGAAACCCGGCCGGGGCCTGATAACGGTCCGCCTCCGGCGGGTGCCGAGGGGAGTCGAGCTGGAGGTGTCCGACACCGGGGCGGGGATGAACTGGTGGATGCGCCGCCGCGTCTTCGACGCCGGGCACTCGACCAAGGCCCGTGGCTGGGGCCTGGGGCTGACCCTGGTGCGCCGGATAATCGTCGAGTACCACCACGGCCGCATCCGCCTCAAGAGCTCCCCCGGCGAGGGGACACGCTTCACGATCACCCTGCCGGTCTAGGGAACCGATGCCCACGCGCCGGCGTTTCCGAAGCCGGACACCGTAAAAGACGAGGGGTTTAAACCCCTTGTCCACCCCGGCGCCCCGGCGCCCCGAACCAAAAGGAGACCGTGGAGAAACGCCGCATCCTCTGGGTTGACGACGAGATAGAGCTCCTGCGCTCCCAGGTGGTCTTCCTCGAACGCCGCGACTACGAGGTGGTCGGGGTCACCAACGGCGACGACGCCCTGGCGAAGGTGCTCGAGGAACGCTTCGACGCCGTGCTGTTGGACGAGCACATGATGGGCCTCTCGGGCACCGAGACCCTGGCCGAGCTCAAGCGGGTGAGGCCCAACCTCCCCGTGGTCATGGTCACCAAGGGCCATGAGGACTCGCTGATGGACGAGGCCTACGGCCTGGCCGCCGACGACTTCGTGGTCAAGCCGGTCACCCCGACCCAGCTCGCCGGCGTCCTCAAGCGCATCCTGGACCGCGAGGCCCTCGAGACCTCCACCCTGGTCCAGCGCTACATGGCCGAGCTCCGCCAGTTCGACCAGACCCGGCACGAAATCACCGACTGGAAAGGCTGGCTCGAGCGCTACGTCTCCCTGGTCAACTGGGACTTGAATCTCGAGACGGCCCGGGACCCCGGTCTCCACAAGCTTCACGACCAGGTCCTGCGCGAGGACAACGCCCTCTTCGCCCGCTACGTCATCGAGAACTACCGCGGCTGGGTGGCCGGCGGGGCGGACCGCCCCATGCTCTCGGTGGACATCCTCCCCCGGGTGGTGACCCCCTTCCTGAAACAGAAGCGGCCGGTCTACTTCATCGTCATAGACGCCATGCGCTACGACCTCTGGCTCCTGTTCCGCCGGTTCCTGGAGCCCCACTGGCTCATAGACGACTTCCCGTACCTCTCGATCATCCCCACGAGCACGAACTACGCCCGGAACACGATTTTCGCCGGCCTGTACCCGAAGGAGATATCCGAGAAGCTGCCGGAGTTCTGGTCCGAGCGCTCCGAGGAGGACGCGGGGCTGAACCAGCACGAGGGCCAGCTCCTGAACGCGTGCCTGGAGCGGCATGGGGTGAAGCTCCCGGCCCGACCGCGCTACAAAAAAATCCGCGGCGGCAGCACGGAGCCCAGCGTCCTCGAACTCTTCCGCGGCTGGCGCGAGACCACCCTCTACTCCCTGGTGGTCAACTTCGTGGACCTTCTGACCCACGAGCGGTCCAACCTCCAGGTGCTCTCGGAGATGAGCGACACGCCGCAGGGGTTCCGGGCGGTGGCGGCGGCCTGGTTCGCCCACTCGAGCCTGTTGGCCGGGCTGAAGGAGCTCACCGGCCGGGACGTCACCGTCGTCATCACCTCGGACCACGGCAGCATCCAGACCGAGCGGGCGGTCATCGCCTACTGCGACAAGAAGACCTCCAAGGGCCTGCGGCTGTGGTTCGGCCAGAACCTGCGCTTCGAGGGCGAGGGGGCGCTCCTGATCAACCACCCCGCGGAGTGGATGCTCCCCGCGGAGCACATCGGCAAGAACTACCTCGTGGCGCTGGAGGACTACAACTTCGTCTACTCGTACTCGAAGAACGAGCAGCGCCGCTTCTACGCGGGCGCCTTCCAGCACGGCGGCATCTCCATGCCCGAGATGATAGTCCCCTGCGCCGTGCTGCACCCCAAGACCCTCCGGCGGCCCGAGAGATGAGCCGGGTTGTTTCGCAACTTTCGTTGTTTGGTAGTAGGCATCTGGAGACACTGGATGATTGAACTGGAGAAAGAGAAGGAAACCCTACTCGTGCCTCTGTATGGAAAGGCGCTGGAAAGCAGGAAGAGCGCCCCGATTCTTTATGATGAGAAAGCGTTGAATATCGTAGAAAACATCGCCTATGACTTCAATTCATTGAAAACACCCAAGAAAACGAACGTGATGATGTGCATCAGGGCGAAACTGTTCGATAATTACGTGGCAGGTTGCCTGGAACAGGAAATAACGAGCACCGTCATGCATTTGGGATGCGGGCTGGATAGTAGATACACCAGGATTAATAATGAGAGAGTGGACTGGTATGACCTGGACTATAAAGAAGTGATTGATATTCGCAGGGATTTTTTCCCGGAAACCGAGAAATACCACCTACTTGCTTCATCCGTTACGGAACTGGGGTGGATTGAGAGAATTCCCGTGGAAAACAAGCAATATCTCGTCGTTGCTGAAGGTCTCTTTATGTATCTCCGGGAAGAGGAAATCAAGGCGGTCCTATGCGCACTGGAAAAATGGATTGGTCATTACACCTTAATATTTGACGCGTATAGTGTTTATACCGCAAAAAGAATCGGGAGACATCCCTCGCTCAAGAAAACCGGCGCGGAGGTTCACTGGGGGATTGATGATCCGCAGGAATTGACCGGCTGGATGTCCCAAACTGAATTTATAGAAACCATATATTTCACTTCCAACGAAATCATAAATAAGCTGGGAATGGGAACGAGACTGGTATATAAAATCGCCAATCTCTTCTCCGCGGCGAGGAATGCGCAGCGGATACTCGTCTATCGAATCGGTTAATCGGATGATTCTTACGACCCAATGCATTTCCTTCTCCCCCGGTGTTCTCCGTTCCCCGCATGACTATGACCGACTCCGCCGACAATCTTTTCGCCCCGTTACGGGCGGCTCTCGCGGCCACGGCCCCCCCGGCGGGGACGCGCGTCCTGGTGGCGGTGAGCGGCGGGGCCGACTCCACCGCCCTCCTGGCGGCGCTCGCCGAGTCCGGACCGGGGCTGAAGCTGGCCGTGGCCCACTTCGATCACGGCCTGCGGCCGGATTCCGCCGACGACGCCGCCCACGTGGTCGGACTGGCGGACCGGCTGGGGCTGGAGTGCCACGTGCGGCGCTGGCGGGCGGCGAAGAAGGGCGAGGCCCGGGCTCGGGAGGCCCGCTACGATTTTTTGCACAAAACCGCCGCCGACGGAGGGTTCGAGCGCATCGCCCTGGGCCACACCCGCGAGGACCAGATCGAAACGGTGCTGGTGAACCTGGTCCGGGGGGCGGGGCTCGACGGACTGGGCGGGATGGAGGTGCTGGACGGGCCGCTGTGGCGGCCGTTCCTGGACCTGGACCACGCGGCGCTGCGGGCCTACCTCGCGGACCGGGGCCTCGCCTGGCGGGAGGACCCCACCAACGAGGACCTGGGGGCGGCCCGAAATCTGATACGCCGCGAGGTCCTGCCGCTCCTGGTGAGAATCAACCCCGGGGCGATCGCCGCCGTGGCCCGGACCGCGGGGATTCTCCGGCGCCAGCGGGCCTACCTGCGCGCGGTGGGGGAGGAGCTGGCGGAGCGGGCCTACCTCTCCGAGGGCCCGTGGGGCGCGGTTTATTCGGGGCCGCTTCTGGCCCTGGCCGGCGAGGCGCTGCTCTACGAGGCGCTGCGGGCCATCTGGGCCGGGGAGGTCGGCTGGCGCGGGTTTCTCGAGAGCGGCCACCTGACGGAGATGGCGGAGCTGGTCGCCGGGGGGAAGGACCAGGGCGCCGTGGACCTGCCCCGGGGCAGGAGGCTGCGCCGGTGCTGGACCCAGGTCTGCCTGGGGCCGAAGCGCCCCCCGCCGCCCCCCGCCGGGCTGGGGATTACCGGGCCGGGAAGCTGGACGTGGGGCGCGTTCCGCGTTGAGTTGGCCGCCGCGCCGACGGCCCGGGGCGCAGACTCCATCCCCCTCGGGGAGGGAAACCTGCCGCTCGTGGTCCGCACGCCGGGACGGGGCGATGCGCTCCGCCTGACGGGCGTGGGCGCGAAGAAGCTGAAAAAACTTTTCGCCGAAAAAAGGGTGCCGGCGTGGGAGCGGCCGTACCACCCCGTCGTCGCCGACGCCGACGGTCCGCTGTGGGTCCCCGGTCTGGCCGCCGACGAGCGGTGCCCGATGCGGGGCGCCCGGCGCCTCGTCGTGGATCGGTTACAATGACGATTTACTCACTATGGCATAATTGCATCCGAAGGTAACCTCAGTCCTACAATTAGAAAACGGCGGCCCGCAGGGGACTCGTCCTGCGGGGCCGCCCTACACATCCCAACCGAGGAGCCGACGTTGAAGAGAGCCGTTCCAATCCTTCTCCTCCTCCTCGCCCTGGCGGCACCCCTGGCGGCGGCGGCCGAGAGCGCCGGGGACGAGGGCCCCTCCTGGACCGAGCGCCAGACCGCCGAGTTCAGCCTCCTCGGCGTCCTGGTGGCCATCCTGATGGGCCTCTTCACCTTCATCACCCCCTGCGTGCTGCCGGTGGTGCCCGCCTTCATCTCCTACATGAGCGGCCTGTCGCTGGGCCAGATAACCGGCAAGGAGATGGAGGCGCTGCCCGCGGACGAGAAGCGGGAGCTGAAGCGGAAGAACCGGCGCAAGATGGTCAAGAACGCGCTCTTCTTCGCCGTCGGGGTGATAATCGTCTACGTGCTCATCGGCGCGGTCTTCGGCGTCCTGGGCGTCGCCTTCAGCCCGTCGAGCCCGCTGCGCATCTGGGTCTTCCGCGTCCTTGGAGCAGTGGTGGTTTTATTCGGAGTACACATGACCGGGCTGGTGCGCATCCCGTTCCTGGACTTCCTGGGCGGCGGGGGGACCAAGGGCGGCGGCGGGAGCGCCTGGCAGAGCGTCGTCATGGGCCTCTCCTTCGCCTTCGCCTTTTCCGCCTGCACCATGGGCTTCTTCGGCGGCATCATCGGCATGGCCATGACCAAGAGCAATATCTTCGGGGCGGTTTTCCTGGCGGCGGCCTACGGGTTCGGGCTTGCCATCCCTTTCATCCTCACCACCCTGGCGGTGGACGCCTTCTTCGGCTTCTTCAACAGGATCAAGAAGCACATGAAAGTGGTGGAGATAGTGGGGGGATTGTTGTTGATCGCGCTGGGTGTGCTGATGATTCTGGACCTGTTGCAGGCGGTTTTGGCGTTTTAGCGCGGCGTAAATTGCGATGACGTAGGGGCCGACCGACGGCGCGCCGTTCAGGTCGGCCCGTTTTTTATAAGGTGGCCCTCACCCCCATCCCCTCTCCCGGAGGGAGAGGGAGGCCGCAGGCCGCCGCGTTTTCGCTCCCCACCCCGCCCCGCATTTGCGATGACGTAGGGGCCGACCGACGGCGCGCCGTTCAGGTCGGCCCGCGGGCGACCGTGGACGGTCGCCCCTAC
>DATKYS010000028.1 GCA_035528375.1 bacterium | reverse complement strand
AGGGGATGGGGGTGAGGGCCACCTTTGAAAAAAAGCGGCGGGGAAAGGATTCCCCGCCCTACATTTACGGTTGTCAGCGAAACGGGCGGACCTGAAGGTCCGCCCCTACGTCATCGCAAATTACCCCTCACCGCCGGGAATCAGCGAAACCCCGTCCATCTCCGGCAGCGGCGCGAGACCCAAAAGCTCCAGAATCGTCGGCGCCAGGTCTATAATCTCCGGCAGCTTCGCCAACTTCCACGGCCGGTTGACTAAGAACACGCCCGTGACTATCCCCGGGTCAAGCGAGCAGTGGTCGGCGGACCACTTCTTCCGCTGGTCCCGCAGCATCGCCGGCTCGATGCCCCCCAGCGAGCACTGCCAGCTCACCCGGTATCCCTCGTAAAACCCGACCAGGATGTCTGGAAAATTCTCCATGGCGTCGCCGTGATAGACGACGTCGCCGCGGTACACGTTGCGCACCACCGGCATCGAATCGGGACGGAGGGGGTCGTCGGGGCCGTAGACGCGGTCGCCCTCCTCCTTGGGCCGCGGGCCGTGGGGCGGATTGGTGTCCACCAGCAACAGGAGCTTGCGGGCTATCTCGTCCACCAGTTGGTCGTACTCCTCACCCGGCTCCACGATGCCCTTGGCCTCGCGCCCCTTTAAATTGATGTAAATCTCCCCCAGCCCCAGGGCGTACGCCACCGATTTATCCCAGTCCACCCCGGCGAAGAAGAGGCCCTGCTGCCCGAAGAGGTCCTCCAGGTTGTGTTCCTCGGTCCGGTAGCCCTGTTTGAGGACCAGGTACCCCTTTTCGATGAGCCAGTTGTTCAGGTTCACGTCGCGGCGGTAGGAGCCGAACCCGTGGTCGCTCATCACTATCAGGACGTCGTCGGGGTCCATGTGCTCGGTGAACCAGCCCACCACGCCGTCCATCCATTTGTAGACCTCGAAGACGGCCCGGCCGTAGAGCTTTTCCAGGTCGGCCGAGTACATGGGGTGATCGGTGTCCAGGAGGCGCCACATCATGTGCTGCACCCGGTCCGTACACTGGAAGACCGCCACGGTCAGCTCCGGGTGGTTCTTCTCGTAGAGATACCGGGTGATGTTGAACCGGTCGTCGGCGACCTTCCACAGGTTCTCCATGAAGGTATCCTCGCCGATGCGGCCCTCGGAGATGGCCCAGGTGTCTATGGCCCACCCCTGGGTGTAGTAGAGCCCGACCTCCTCGGCCACCTCGGCGCACAGGCATTCGGGGCAGGAGATGGGGAAAGCGGGGTCGCGCGGGTCGAAGTTGACGGGGTGCAGGTAAACCCGCAGCGGGTCCGTGGACAACAGCTTGAACTGGCTGATGCCTTCGACCGTGATGAGCGCGTTCACGCGGAAGTCGAACTCGACGAAGTCGCTCCACTCGTTTTCTTTGAGCACGATGTTCTGGTCGCCGACGTTCAGGCTGACCGAGCCGTCGTCCAACAGGCGCCCCCGGACGGGGAGGATAATCTCCTCGGGGGTGTCCAGGTAGGCGAGCTCGTCGGGGTCGAGCTGGCGGACCAGGGCCTCCTCGCGCAGCTCGCGCTTGTTGTCGCGGATGACGGGGTTGCGCGGCCCCTCGACGGGCAGCTCGAAGCTCCCGTCACGCTCCAGGGTGAGGTGGTAGAGCTTCCCGCCGAACTCGGTGTCCTCCTCGATGCCCGGCGGCAGGTCCTCGGCCCAGTAGAAGAAGGTCCCCATCGTCGCCCGCACGTCGGGCACCCCGAGGCCCGAGAGCACCTCCCCCGTGGCGCAGGGGCAGGGGAAGGTCACCGGCACCTGCATGAGCAGCTGGTGGACGTCGGCCGCGCTGGCCACGTCCCAGAAGGCCGTCCCCTGCCGGGTGCACCACACCTTGGGCATCGTCGTCGGGATGAGGTCCCACAGGAACTCGGCCTCCGAGGAATCCAGCATGGCGAAGACGGGGGTGTAGGTCTTGGGGTCGCGCAGGAGGAAATCGAATATGCCGTGCTTGCCGGGGTTGGCGCCGGTGGCGAAGCTGGACCAGCTCACCGGGCTCTGGGCCGGGATGGTCGGCACGAGCGGGCTGTAGGTCCCCCGCGCGGCCAGGGCCGTCAGGTTGGGTAACAGCGATTGGCCGGGGTTCTCGGGGTCCTCGGCGGCCATCCACTTCTCCAACAGGTCCGAATCCACGCCGTCGAAGCCCAGGACGACGACCCGGTGGTCGAATGCGCGGTAGTAGGGGACGCGCTGGAGTCCGGCGGCCAGCCGGAAGAGGACCAGCAGCCCGACGACGACCGCCAGGCGCAGGCCCCAGCGGAAGGGGAGCGCGAGGCGCTTCGGCTTGTCGGCCATGAGAACCTCGGGGGGTTGTTATTGCGTGGAAATTATACCACAGCTTGTGCGGTAATTCCGGCGTGGGAATGGTACGCCTCGTCAATCTGAAGCGGTCCATCCTGACGCGGGACCGGGACCTTGCGCCGCCAACCGGCGTGGCCTATAATCGCGCCGTCCGAATGTTCCCGCGAAAGGACCCCCATGAAGAGAACCTTCGCCATCCTGGCGGCCCTGGCTACGCTCGCCGGCGGCCGCGAGCCGCTCCAGCGCTGCGCTCATCCGACGATACCGCCCCCCGAGGACAGCCTGGACAACACCGTCGTGGCCATTGACGACACGTCGGCGGCGGTCTGGATCGGCACGCTGAAGAACTTCGGCGAGTCCGACGACGGGGGCGAGACGTGGAGCGCCTACGGCTACGACGACGGCCTGCCCGGGTCGGCGTCCGACGTGGGCACGGTGCGCATCGCGCCCGAGGGCGACGTGTACCTGGGCTGCTTCTACCCCCGGGAGAGCGGGCTGGACCCCCTGGTGGGGGCGGGGCTGGCCCGGACCCGCGACGGCGGGCGGACCTGGGACACCTGGACCACCGCGAACGGCCTGGGCAACGACGCCGTGTGGGACACCGAGTCCGACGGGAATGGGACCGTCTGGGCCGGGTGCTGGTCCGGCGGGGTGGCGATTTCCACCGACGACGGGGACACCTGGCACCGCAGCGTCCCCAGCGACCTGACGTTCGGCGACAACGTCTTCGCCCTGGCGCGCACGGAGGATTACCTCTTCGCGGGCACCGGCGCGGGCCTGGCCGTCTCCACCGACGGCGGCGAGACCTGGGAGCTCCAGGGCGTACCCGATCTGGGCGGGCAATCGAGCCAGGTGGTGGGCTTCGTCGAGGTCCAGGAGAAAGAGGACGGCCTCTGGGTCTGGGTCGGGACCGTCACCGGCGAGCAGGGCCAATGGTACGGCCTGTGGCTGGTGCGCCGGGGGGAGTGGGCCTGGAACTGGACCCGGTTCGCGGCGGAGACCACGGCGGGGCTGAACTCCAACGCCATCTACTGGATCGAGCCCGGCGCCGAGGACCACCTCTGGGTGGCCACCGCCTACAACGGTCCGGGCCAGGCGGGCGGCCTCTCCCACCGCCTCCCCAACGGCACCTGGGAGACCATCACCGGCCGCGGGCTCTACTCCAACAACATCTACTCCGTCTCCACGGAGGACAACCGGACCATCTGGGCCGGGACGCCGGTGGGGTTGCAGGTCTCGCGCGACGGCGGCGCCTCCTTCGACATCATTGACTTCCAGCCGCGCTCGGGCTTCATTGACGAGCCCATCGCCTACGCCTTCCCCAACCCCTTCTCGCCGCTGGGCCACGGCGTCTGCACCATCCGCTTCAGCGTCTCCGGGCACCCCCTGACCCACGACGCGGTTGTGGACATAGACATCTACGACCTCGAGGGGCGCCACGTCAGAAACATCGTGAAGGACGAGGTGTACCGGGGCGGGTTCGAGTATCAGAAGGACGTCTGGGACGGCACCGACGCCTCGGGGCGCCGGGTGGCCAACGGCGTCTATTACTACGTTATCGTGGCCAACGGCGAGCGGGCCTTCGTGGGCAAGATCGCCGTGGTGGAATGAGGTGGCCGATATGAAGAAAATCGCAGGGCTCCTTCTCGTCTTCGCGCTCATCTCCACCGCGGCGGACTACGACGGCGGGGGCCGTCCGGGGGCGGTGCTCCGGCTCGGCTGGGGCGTGAGGACCCTGGGCATGGGCCGCGTCGGGGTCGCCCTGGTGGAGGACGCCGAGGCGGTGGGCTACAACCCCGCGGGGCTGGCCTTCGCCCTCAATATCCAGGGTCTTTTGTTCCACCGGAATCTGTCTCTGGACCGGACCCAGTCCAGCGCCGGCTTCGTCTACCCCCTGCCCATCGCCGACGCCCGGGCCACGGTGGAGGCGGCCTGGTACTACCTGCGCGTCGGCGGCTTCGACGGCCGCGACACCGGCGGCAACCGCACCGGCGAGTTCTCCTACGACGAGCACATCGCCAGCTTCGCCTTCGGGGTCCGACCGCTGGAGTGGCTCGGGGTGGGGCTGACGGCGCGGATGATGTTCACCTCCGTGGCCGAGAAGACCGCCGAGGGCGGGGCGGTGGATCTGGGTTTCCGGGTGCGGCCCTGGGACGGGCTGGCCGTCGGCCTCTGCGTGCGCGACATCATCGGCAGCTACAAGTGGAAGACCGCCGCCGCCACCGAGGAGGCCCTGCCCGTGGAGTACGCGGCGGGTATCGGCTACGACCTGGACGGCTGGCTCCGGTTCGAGGCGGACTTCGTCACCACGGCCGACACGCGGCCGGAGTGGCGCCTGGGCGCCGAGTACTGGCCCGTGCCCACACTGGCGGTGCGCGTGGGGTACGAAACCGGGAACCTCGAAACGGGCGAAATCTCCGCCGGGGGGAGCATCATCGCGGGGCTCTTCGAGGGCGGCGAGCTGCGCGTGGACTACGCCTTCCGCACCGACCCCCTCGGCGCCGGGCCGTCCCACGCCGTGGCGCTCTCGCTCCTGTTTTAAAAGGGGGTAGGCATGTTCTGGGGACTGGCCTGGTTTTTTTGGGCGCCGATCCTCTTTCTGGCGTGGGTTCTGCCGATGATCATCGGGGGGATGATCGGGCGCTCCAAGGGCATCGGCTTCACCGGGTTCCTGTTGGGATTTTTCCTGAGCTGGATCGGCGTCGTCATCGCGGCCATCGTGGAGGGGAAGGGGTACGAGGGGCGCTGACCGGCGACGGTGGCCGGACCGCGTTGCGATTTGCGGCCGTAGGGGCGGGTGCACGCACCCGCCCGTTTCAACCCAACCCACAGGTTGCGATGACGTAGGGGCCGACCTTCAGGTCGGCCCGTCTTTTTTATAAGGCAGCCCTCACCCTTATTCCCTCTCCCACGGGGAGAGGGAAACCATTTCGCGCCCCGACCCGTAGGCGAGCCTCTCCCCGGAAGGGAAAGGGGGGCCGCGGACCACCGTCTTTCACATTCCCAACCCCGACCCTCACCCCCACCCTCTCCCTAAAAGGGAGAGGGGGTAGCGGCAACCCTCACTCCCGGTTGCGATGACGCAGGGGCCGACCGACGGCGCGCCGTTCAGGTCGGCCCGCGGGCGACCGTGGACGGTCGCCCCTAC
>DATKYS010000027.1 GCA_035528375.1 bacterium | reverse complement strand
GCATATCTTCTGGCTTAGGGATACCGCCGGCAACCTCCAGATGTGGTACACACAGATAGACACCGCCGATGGTTCCTACCTGGTCGATCCGAAGCACCTCTTCGACTTCGACACCGACGCCGATTGGACGATGTACGCCGTCTGCGATGATGACGATAACGTTCATCTTCTCTACACAGGCTACGTCTGGAACGGCGAGGAATGGTACCGGTCACCTCTGCACGCGAAGGTTGATTCCACCGGCAACCTTCTCGCCTCCAACCACGTTATTTGTGACGACCCCGTGTACGCTTACGTTTCTTGGGATAAGGGAATGACGGTGGATTCCGATGGAAATGTCCATGTCGCTTACACATACTACACAGGTGTGACGGAAGATGATTATTCCGTCGCATACCGGAAGATTGACGGCGATGACGGCTCATACCTGACCGACCTGATAGATGTCGGGTACCCTACTCAGATTAAGAGTGATTACCTGCTTTACGAACCGTATGATGTCGAGCCCGCAATATGTATTGACTCTAATAATCACGTTCACATTTCCTACCGTCATGATGAAGATTACGAGAGTTACATCGGTTATGTAATTTTGGATCTGGATGGTAATGTGCTGGTTGAACCTAAGTTGGTTTTCATGGAACACGATGTCCAAATAGACGAGCGCAACTTCTTTATTACAGCCGATGAGAGAATTTTTCTGTTCGCGAATGTAACAGAGGGCTACGGCTTCTTCGAGTTCGACGAAAACGGCGACTTGATCGGCGAACCTCAGTGGTATACTCCGGATGTTATGGTCGGGTCTAACCAGATGGGGCCTTTTGGCGCTGTGGATGAGGACGGCCTTATTCGAACTGTAGGTCACATCCGCCAAGATTCCTGGGATTACGACATCGGTTACGTCCACCAGCTGGAGGGATCAGGCTTCGACGAGCCGGTTTTGTCCGCGGAAAATCACGACGACGGCATCCTCCTCTCCTGGCGGGAGGAGGGTGATCTGACCGGCTCATCCTGGCGTCTGGAGCGTGACGGAGAGAGTCTAGTCAACCTATCCGGCGATGCCATCTACCGCTACCTGGACCGCGACGCAGAGCCCAACGTAACCCACCTCTACATCCTCGAAGCCACGCTCCCCGACGGTTCCGTACGACGCTTCGGTCCCGTGGAGGCCACTTGGCAAGGATCGGACGCCGGCCGCTTCACCCTCTACGCGCCTTTCCCCTGCCCCGCTGCTGACCGGGTGACCTTGAGCTACTACCTGCCCGAGGGCACGAAAAACGTAGAGCTCTCGCTCTACGACCTCTCGGGCCGGCTCGTGGAGTCCTCCGTGAGCGTCCCCACCACCCCCGGCCGCCACGAAATCGCCTACGACACCTCGACGCTTCCACCCGGCGTGTATCTCGTCCGCCTCGCCGCCGATGCCGGCGCCCTTACGCGGCGGGTGGTGATTGCGCGTTAATTCGCGGGCGACCGTGGACGGTCGCCCCTACGGGTTGGATTCGCGGATTATCGTAGGGGCGGGTGTCCACACCCGCCCGTTATTTACCTCGACCCTCACCCTAACCCGTAGGCGAGCCTCTCTCCAGGGAGAGGGAAACGTTACACGCCGCGCTGTGGCGTTTTCACTTCGGTCGTCGGACTTTGTATAATCAAACCGCTCCTCTTTCCCGCGGCGAATATGGCGGCACACGCGAGTCTCAGTGAATCCCAGGCGCGGCGGCTGGCCCTGAAGTGCCAGCTCCTGGACGGCGACGCCGGTCTGCCCCCCGGCAAGGAGGGGGCGCTCCGCTGTGTCGAGCGGCTGGGCTACGTGCAGATAGACACGGTCAACGTCATCGAGCGCGCGCACCACCACACACTTTGGACCCGTGTTCCTGATTACCGCCCGGAGCACCTGGACGCGCTCCTGGCGGAGGATAGGAAGGTTTTCGAGTACTGGGGCCACGCGATGTGCTACCTGCCGCTGGCGGATTTCCGCTTCTACCTGGAAAAGATGCGCACCTTCCCCGCGTGGGCGAGTTGGCAGGGCCGCTTCCTGGAGAAGCACGCCGGGCTCATGGAGGAGGTGTACGCACGCATCCGCGCCGAGGGCCCCCTGGCGGCCAGGGACTTCGGCGGAACGGCCCAGAGCAAGGGCTGGTGGGAGTGGAAACCGGCCAAGATCGCCCTGGACCTTCTCTTCACCCAGGGACGGCTCATGGTGGACCGCCGGGAGCGGTTCCAGCGTTTCTACGACCTCACCGAGCGGGTGCTGCCCGACTGGGTGGACGTCACATTTCCCGACGAGGACGAACGGGAGCTCTTCTTCACCCGCCGGGCGCTCGCCGCTCACGGAGTCGCCACTCTGAACGACATCCGCCTCCACCTGCGACGGTCGCCGAAGAAGCGGAAGTGCGCGGACCGGCTCGTGGAGGAGGGCGAGGTGATTCCCGTGCGGGTCGAGGGTTTTAGCGCGGAGCTCTTCGCCCTGCGGGAGGTGCTCGACGCGATGGACGACGCGCCGATCGAAGGGTTGCACCTCCTGAGCCCTTTCGACAACCTCGTCATCCTGCGGGACAGGGTCAAGCGGCTCTTCGGATTCGATTACGCCCTGGAGTGCTACAAGCCCCCGGCGCAGCGGGTGATGGGCTACTTCGCGCTGCCGATTCTTTTCCGGGAGGAGTTCGTCGGTCGGGTGGACGCCAAGGCGGACAGGAAGGCGAAAAAGCTGCTGGTGCAGGGGCTGTGGTGGGGGGACGGCGTGCGCGTCGGGGAGGAGCTGAAGCGCGCGCTGAAGATGAAGCTCGAGGAACTGGCCGTCTTCAACGGCTGCGGGGAGGTGGTTGAGCGGACGAAGATGTAGAAGCCGGAGTAGTGTTTTAAAGAGGAGGAGGGATGAAATACTTCGTACTGGCCATCTTGTTATTCGTTTCCGGGGCCTGTTTTTCCGACGAAGAGCCCGTGGGAGCCGTGGAGGTGGAGCTGTATAAGCCGCCCTTCGAAGCGTGGCTGGCCGTTCACGGCGGGGCGCAAACCGACTTCGCCGGCTACTTCGGCGGCAGCGTCGGAGCCACGTTCAACTGGCTCCCGGGCGGCGGCGGATTCTACCTCGGGGCTGGGTACACGTACACCGGCGGCCACGTCGGCGCCGAGGGCATTTCCGGGGAGCTGAACCTGAACCAGTTTATGGGGCTCATCGGCTACGGCTTCATCGAATCGAACACCGTGATGGCGGTGGGCTTTCACCTGGGGCTGGCCTCGTTATCGGGGAAGTTGACCTCGGGCGAGGAGGAGGCCACAGGTTCGGCTTCGGTGTTCTGTATGGGCGCCATCGGTGTTTTCGACGTTCTTTTGGGGGACACCGGGGGCATCCACTTCGAGATACGGACCTCGTACCTCATGAGCAAAGAATCCTACTCCAAGCTGTACTCGCTGCACGTGGGGTATGCCTTCGCCCTATGAATCGGCGGATGCGGGAAGGGCAGTCGAGGGGCCGCCCTTTATTTGTAGTCCTTGAGGATGATTTTGGCGATGAGCCAGTCGCGGAGACGGACGGGGAGCTTCTCCACGAACGGACCGCTCCGGAGGGTGGCGCCGACGAGATAGCGGGCCCTCGGCCTCCGGCTCTCGAGGGCGCGGATGACCGTTCCCGCCACCCTTTCGGGCTCGATGGCCCCGGCCACGGTCCCGGCGGTGAACGCGAGGGCTCGCTCTATCATCGGGCCGTACAGTGCGCTTGCCTGGGTTTCCGCCCCGAGTTCCTCCCGTCGGTCCTGCGCCTTGTCCCAGATGGGCGTGGCGATGGGCCCCGGGTCCACGAGAATCACCAAAATACCCCAGGGACGCAGCTCCAGCCGCAGCGAGTCGTTCAGGGCCCGGAGAGCGAACTTCGAGGCGCAGTAGGGGCCGACGAGCGGCATGGCGCTCCAGCCCGAAACGGACCCGATGTTGACCACCCTGCCCCGCGCCTTCCGCAGAAGCGGCAGGAGGGCTTGCGTCACGGCGAGCTGGCCGAACAGGTTCACCTCGAACTGGCGGCGCAGGTCGTCGGGCGGCAGGAACTCCAGCGGGCCGGACACGTTGATTCCGGCGTTGTTGACCAGGCCGTGGAGCCCGGTCTCGCCCGATTCGGCCTCGATGAGGCGGGCGACTTCGGCAATCTGTTCGGGCCGGGTCACGTCGAGCATCACCGGCGACAGCTTCCCCTCCGCGGCGGCGAGGAGGTTCTCGGCGTCCTTCGACCGCCGGACCCCGGCATAGACGGAAAAACCCCGGCGCGCCAGCTCCAGGGCCGCGGCCCGGCCGATACCCGTCGAGGTCCCGGTGACCAGTACTGATGCGCCCCGCGTCATTCGCCCGTCCTTGGGGATTCTCGTGGATGATTATACAAGAAGGAGACAAGGGGTTTAAACCCCTTGCCACTACAAAAAGAAGGGCCGCCCGAGGGCGGCCCCATAATCAGAAGGTTGCCTTTATCTCCCCCCAGCTCATGGGCTCCACGCCCTCGCCCGACGGAACGCCCAGGATGGTGAAGAACGTCGAAAGGTTGTATTCGTCGCCGTTGCAGTGCGCGTTACCGCCCATCTCGCACAGCCAGTAACCGTTGAGAAGCCCGTTCCAGTACAGCTCCAGCCAAAACGTCGTACCGGCCTCGACGAAGACGTAGTCCTCCTCGTCCAATCTCAACTCCGTGCGGTACACGTCATCACCGTATGAGTCATCCCCTGTGTCTATGTCGGTTACGTCGGTAATGTCGGCCATCCATCTCCTGCCGCTCGGTCCGCCGTTGTAGTCGTAGAAAATAATGGCCGTGAAGGGCTTGGGGTGGTTGCCGTCGTAGCAGAACCAACAGTCAAAGCCCATTATCACGCCGGATTCCTCGAAGGTGAAGTCGTCCTGGGTTTGGTTACCGCCGTTGCTTGGAAGGCCCATCTCTAAAAGGTCGTAATCGTAGGGGTTTTCCCAAAGGACCTGCAGGTCGGGCGGAGGCGGGGCCGCTTGTGCAGCCTCGCCACCCCACACGGCCGCGCACGCGAGGGGCAATATAACTGCCAAAGCGCGCATCACGCACCTCCTGATTTTTTAAAAGGCTGAACGGTGCCCGGGCGCTAGTCCGAGAACCCCGCCTTTATCTCCCCCCAGCTCGCGGACTGAACGTCGGTGTCCAGGGGCGTGCCCAGGAGGCGGAAGAAGGCAGAGGCGTCGTATTGTGTCCACGTGTAGTACAGGTTTCCGGTGTTCCTTATCCCCCAATCGAAATTTTCGGCCACC
>DATKYS010000026.1 GCA_035528375.1 bacterium | reverse complement strand
TGGGGGGAGGGCAGGGAGGGGGGTGCAGATTACCGGCTGACGACCAGCCGCCGCGTCAGCGACCCGGCGGACGTTTCCAGACGGTAGAGGTAAACGCCGGAGGGGATTTCCGCGCAGTTCCAGGAGACTTCGTGCCGACCTGCGGTCAGCTCCGAATCAACCAGCGTCGCCACGCGCCGACCCGATAAATCGTACACCGACAGCACGACGCGGCCGTCATCGGGCAGGGAGTAGACGAAGTTGACGACATCCCGCGACGGACTCGGGTAGGCGGCGTAGAGGACGAGAGCAAACGTTTCCTCGGGTACGGTGACGGCCTCCGTGGGGCCGAAGCGGCTGACCGTCCCATCGCCCTCGGTCACTTCCAGCCAATAGGCGTAACTCCCGCCCGGCTCCACGCCGCGGTCGAGGTATCTCGATGAATCGCCGGTTAAATTTCCTGATATAACCTCCGGCTCGCCCTCGCCCCGCAGGACGCGCACCCCGGCCGGTTCCCCGCCCGAGAGGCGCCAGTTGACCAAAACGCCCTCGTCGGTCGAGCCCGCGCCGAAATCGGCAAGATCAATCCCGCCGCCCAGGTCAACATCGAAGTACCAGTCCAGCTCCTCGGCCCAGTACTCCCCGCCCTCCGAGTCCAGTGATTTCACCCGCCACCAGACGCGTGCCCCGTCCTCGATGCCCCCCGTTATCGTATACTCCGATTCGCCGATATCCGTGACCTCGTTGTAAGTTAAAAAGTCCGGGTCTGTCCCCCACCAGAGGGTGTAGCTCTCGAGCCCGTCGAGGTCGTGGTCCTCCCAGTCGAACGTAAAGGGAAATTCGTATATCGTGTCACCTTTTCCGGGGCTAAGCAGGTGAAAACGGTTGGGTTCGTACCGAGCAAGCTTCAAGTTTTTATTGCTCCCATCGTAATACGAAATATACGGATTATCGGAAGCATCAAGCGCCAGGGAGGTCCACTGGCCCACGTTCCCCTCCGAGTCCACCGTCTCTATCCGCCATTCAGCGCCGT
The DNA here is from genome assembly GCA_035528375.1 of bacterium. Lineage (NCBI taxonomy): Bacteria > bacterium. The sequence continues at coordinate 9,526 of DATKYS010000026.1, read as the reverse complement.
CCCAGCGGGCGTACTTCAAATCATAATCAGTGTAATCTACGAAATAACCATACGAGATGTGGGGGTAGTCGTTGGAATCAATCGCCAGGGAGGTGTACAGGCCCACCCAATCATCCGAATCCACTATCTCGATTTGCCAGGCGGCGCCGTCCCAGCGGGCATATAGCAAGTCTGAGTCATCGCCTACGCTACACGAGATGTGTGGGTAATCGTTGGAATCCAACGCCAGGGAGGTCCAGACGCCCGAGCTTCCTGTTGAGTCCACGATCTCGATCCGCCATGCGGCGCCGTCCCAGCGGGCGTACTTTAAATAACCGGTTAAGCCGAGAAACTCGTTATACGAGATATGAGGGTAATTGTTGGAATCCAGCGCCAGGGAGCTGAAACCGCCCACATCTCCCGCCGAGTCCACGGTTTCGATCCGCCATTCGGCGCCATCCCAGCGGGCATATTTGAGATCACCGTTATAATCGGCTGCATACGAGATATGCGGGTAGCCGGAGTCATCCAGCGCCAGAGAGATCCAATAGCCCACATCTCCCGCCGAGTCCACGGTCTCGATCAGCCATTCGTCGCCGTCCCAGCGGGCGTATTTGAGATTATCGTTGGTGCTATCGCGATACGAGATGTGGGGGTAGTCGGAGGAGTCCAGCGCCAGGGAGGTGTACGCGCCCACGTCTCCTCCTGAGTCCACGGTCTCTATCCGCCATGCGGCGCCGTCCCACCGTGCGTATTTGAGATCAATGTTGGTGTAATCGTAATACGAGATGTGGGGGTAACCGGAGGAGTCCAGCGCTAGGGAGGTGAATTTACCCACGTTATCCGTCGAGTCCACCGTCTCGATGCGCCACTCACCTGCTAGTGAGGTGGATACCAAGACGAGTAGAATCAAGCAAAAGTGAAGCGCTTTCATTCCCGCCACCCCAAAATTACTTTTATCAGCCGCTATCAATATAACCCCAAATCATAACCGTGTCAAGACGTCAAAGTAGCATTTAAAAGAGGATACCCATAGTTCTATTGATAAACGACAACCCGTACAAAGAAAATTTTTTCCTTTTCTTAAAAAATGCCTACTTTAGTCTGCATAAATGGGTTGACAACCACAATCGGTGATGATAAATTATAAATTGAGGTTTCCTCGAATCCACAAAAGTGCGTAAACGGATGAAAACGCTGTACAGAGTGCTCCTCGCCGTTATCGCCGCCAGCGTCATCGGTTTAATCGCCTGCTCCGACGCTGTCTCGACGGACGACGAGGTGAACCCCCTGGCCCACGACGCGGATAAGGTATGGGGATACGTCTACGAGGGCGGTGGTACAGAAATCCCAGTGGTAGGGGCCCCGGTGTTTGTTTGCAAAAGGGAGTCGGAAGAAGACGACTGGATTGACATCGCCGGCGTAAGCACAAACGGGGTCGGCTACTACGAGTTCGACCCCCTGAAGGACGGCTGGCCCTCTGGTTGGTTCGGCAAGGTTGACTGCACAAACGACTTAAAAACCGGAGAAAAACGATTTGGTTTTCCGCTGCAAGGACCGGTTCATGCGGATATTCATTTGTACTAGGGGGGCAGACTAAATTTGCCGACACACCCGGAGAATAATTAGGCGGGGATTCGACCCCGCCTTCTTTCGTTATCCACTCGTCTACTCGTACCGCAGGGCGTCTATGGGGTCCAGGCGGGAGGCTTTGATGGCGGGATATGTGCCGAAGAAGAGGCCGACGATGACGCTGAAGGAGAGGCCCAATAGGATGGACCACCAGGTGATGGCGTTTGGTAGCTCGAGTATCGCGGACAGAATAGCCGCCATCCCCCACCCCAGGCCCACGCCGACCACCCCGCCGAAGAGGGTCAGCACCACGGACTCGGTGACGAACTGGGCGGTGATGTCGCGGCGGCGGGCGCCGATGGCCTTGCGCACGCCCACCTCCCGCGTGCGCTCGGTTACGGCGACGAGCATGATGTTCATGATGCCGATGCCGCCGACGAGAAGCGACATGGAAGCCACGCCGATCAGGACGGCGTAGAGGACGGTCTCCATCTCCTTGAAGACATCGAGAAGGCCGCCCTGGGTGGAGACTTCGAAGTTGTTGTCCTCGGCGGGCCCGACGCCGCGGCGGCGGCGCAGGAGGCTCTCAATCTCGTCGGCGGCCCGCAGGACCGTGGCGGGCGACGTGCTGGTCGCGATGATGAACAGCTTGCTCCGGCCCATCCGGGTCGGCTCGAAGATGGTCCCGAAGAGCGTGTGGGGGACGATGACGTAGGTGTCCTGGCTCTGGCCCAGAAAATCTCCCCGCCGCTCGAGCACCCCGATCACGGTGAACCTGTGGCGCCCGATGCGGACCTCGCGGCCCACGGGGTCGCGGGAGCCGAAGAGCGCCTCGGCAATGTCGGCGCCGATGACGGTCACCCGCCGCCGCGCCCGCACGTCGGCGCGGGTCAGGTCCCGACCGATCTCCATGTCCAGCGCGTTGACCAGGCAGAAATCCTCGTTGCCCCCGCTGACCATGACCGTGTCGGTGGAGGAGCCGCCGTGGGTGACGCGGGCCGCGGTGAAGTACATCGGCGTGACCGCCTCCACGTCGGGGCAGAACTCCGCGATGGCCTGTGCGTCGTCCAGGCTGAGGTCCGGGCGGAACATGATCTCGGGGTCGGGCCGTCCCGTCTGGATGGCGGGCATGGTGCTCACGTAGATGTAGTTCGAGCCCAGCGAGCCTATGTGCTCCGCCACGCTGTTCGACAGCCCCTCGATGAGGCTCACCAGGGTGATGATGACCGTGACCCCGATGACGATTCCCAGGACGGTCAAAAAGCTGCGCAGCTTGTTGGAGCGGATGGCGTCGAGGGCGATGCGCCCGGCCTCGCGCAGGGTGCCGGTGAAAAAGATCCAGAAGGGGTGGCGGCGGGATTCCATTTTTTTTATAAAAGGGAGACGAGCCCGGCGACGATTTTCTGCTCCTCGCCGGAGAACTTTTCGTGGAGGTCCAACAGGCGCTCACCCGGCCAAAAGCGCCGCGACACCCGGTCCGCGACCAGGGCGTGGACGTCGGCCAGCCCGGCGGAGGCGGCCAGGTCCCGGGAGCGGTCGAGGAAACCCAGGACGGCCTCGGCGACGGTGGATATTTCACCGCCGAGGCTGATGTGGGCGTCGAGGCCCCCCGCGATGGCGGCGGCTCGGTTCGGAGAAATCTCATCCTCGGCGGCGGACAGACGCCCGTCGCCCCAGCGCACCGCCAGCGCGGCCAGGACGATTAGCCCGACGAGGGCCGTCGAGTCCTCCACCGTGGTCTGCATGTCGCAGACGCGCACCTCCACGGTGGGGAGCATCCGGCGGGGGCGGATGTCCCAGTACAGGTCCTTCTCCACGGTGGCGCCCTGGGAGGCGAGGGCCAGAATCGCGGCGTCCACGTCGGCGAAGCTCTTCAATAAAGGCGGCGCGCCCACGGTCTCCAGGCGGGAGTAGATGTCCAGGCGCGCGTCGGCGGCCGGATGACGCTCCCCCTCCCAGAAGGGCGAGTTGGCGGCGCAGGCGATGAAGAGCGGCAGGTACGGGCGAAGGCCGTTGGCGATGGTGATGCGCTCCTCTTCTTCGGGCACCCCCAGGTGGACGTGGAGGCCCCAGAAGAGGCACTTGAGCCACTTGTCGCCCTGGTACTCCGCCAGGCGGTGGTAGCGGGGGTAGTCCACCACGGGCTGCTCGCGCCAGCGGCAGTTCGGGTGGGCCCCCACGGGGAGGAGCTCCACGCCGGCCCGGTTCGCCGCCCGCCGCGCCAGGTGACGCAGGCGCCGGAGCTCCGCCCGCACCTCCTCCAGGTCCAGGCACACCGGGGTGGCGATCTCCAGCGTCGCCTGGTGGACGTCGGGCTTGATTTCGACCCGCTCGGCCTCCGAGAGCGTGGAGAGGGTCTCGGCGATGCGGGGCGTGAGCCGGCCCGTGGCCGGGTCCACCAGCCCGAACTCCTCCTCGACGCCCAGGGTGAAGAGCTCCACGCGCCTCCTCGTTGCCATTTTGGGCGATATTAGCACGGCGGCCGCGGCGCGTCCACCGGCGCCCGCCGGGGCGGATTTATTGAAAATACCCATCCCTTTATTGCCACGTCAACGGTGTTGAGGTACACTGAAACCCTCGCCCCCGTTCACCCCCCCCGACCCGTCAAGGACGCCCGATGGACGAACTGGAGCACGACCTCGGCCTGCCCGCGAGCCTGGAGGCGGAGCGCCTGACCCTGGGCGCGGCGCTGCGCTACCCCGAGGCGGTACACCGCTCCATCGAGGCCGCGCTGCGGCCCGACGACTTCTTAAAACCCCTCCACGGGCGAATCTACACCGCAATCATGACCCTCTACTCCAAGCGGGACGGCGCCATTGACCTGGTGACCGTCTCCGACGAGCTGCGGCGCTCGCCCGAGGGGCTCACCGACTCCGAGCTGGGCTACCTGGTGGAGGTGAAGGAATCCACGGCGTCCACGGCGGGGCTGGCGTCCCACCTTGAGATAATCCGCGACAAGGCGATTCTGCGCTCGCTGGTGAGGGCGGCGTCGGTGATAAACGAATCGGCCCGCGCCGACGCCGAGCCCCCGGCCACCGTCCTGGAGAAGGCCGAGGGGCTGATCCTGGAAATCGCCGAGAGGCGGATGCGCCGCGAGGTGAGGCCGCTTTCCGAGCTGGTGGACTCCGCCCTGGAGGAGATACGCGCCCTTCACGAGGGGCGCTCCACCCAGAGCGAAATCCTCACCGGCTTCTTCGACCTCGACGAGATTCTCTCCGGCTTCCACCGGGGCAACCTCATCGTCCTGGCGAGCCGGCCCGGCATGGGCAAGACGGCCCTGGGGCTCAACATCTCCCAGCGCATCGCCATTGACCAGGGCATCGGGGTCGGGTTCTTCTCCCTGGAGATGTCGGCGGAGGAGCTGGTGCGGCGGATGCTGTGCTCCGAGGCGCGGGTGGACTCCCAGAAGGTGCGCCGGGGGCTGGTCTCCGAGGGCGACATGGAAAAATTCATCAACAAGGTGGCCCGCCTCTCCAACGCCCCCTTCTACCTGGACGACACCCCGGCCCTGTCGGTGCTGGAGCTGCGGGCCAAGGCCCGCCGACTGGTCAAGCAGAAGGGCGTCGGGCTCATCGTCGTGGACTACCTCCAGCTCATGACCGCCACCCACCGCCGCACGGAGAGCCGCCAGGTCGAGGTGGCCGAAATCTCCCGCTCCCTCAAGGCGCTGGCCAAGGAGCTCGACGTCCCCATCCTGGCCGTCGCCCAGCTCAACCGCCAGCCGGTGAACCGCCCCCGGTCCAAGATGCCCCTGCTCTCGGACCTGCGCGAATCGGGCGCCATCGAGCAGGACGCCGACGTGGTGATGTTTTTGCACCGCGAGGAGTACTACCAGGTCTCCAGCCCCGGCGAGGAGGCCCAGGAGGCGGCGGAGGGCCCGGACTACGGCAACGGCGGCGGCCTCACCGACGACCTGGCCCGGATGCCCGGCATCAGCCAGGTCATCGTCGCCAAGCAGCGCAACGGCCCGGTGGGCTCCGTGTACCTCGTGTTCCGCAAGAAGTTCATGCGTTTCGAGAGCCTGGACCGCTCCTTCCGCACCCCCGCGAAGTCCTCGTCCTCCGGGGAGGGCGCCCCCTTCTGACCCCGCCTTGACATCTCGGACGCGCTGGATTAGCCTAACACGGCGTGATAGAGCCGGTCGGGCCCGGCCGTTCAGACGATGTATCCCAACCGTCCCATCTGGGCCGAGGTGGACCTCTCGGCCATCCGCGACAACCTCCTCGCCGTCCGGGAGCGGGTCGGCCGCGGCGTGAAAATCATGGCCGTGGTCAAGTCCGACGCCTATGGCCACGGCAAGCTCGAGGTCGCCCGGGCCCTGGACCCCTACGCCGACTGGTTCGGCGTCAGCTTCGTGGACGAGGGGGTGGAGCTCCGCCAGGCCGGTTTCGATCAGCCGATCCTCTGCCTGGTCACCCCCCTGGCGGACGAGCTGGACGCGGTGATCAAGTACCGGCTGACCCCGGTCCTGTCCGACGCCGGGCTGGCCGGGCACCTGGGCGAGCGCCTGGCGCGGATGGGTTGGCTGGACGCCTACCGCCGCGACTTCGACGTCCACGTCAAGGTGGACACCGGCATGGGGCGCCTGGGGGTGTGGCACGAGGACGCGCCCGAAACGGCGGCGCGCATCGAGGCCGTCCCCGGGGTCCACGTCGCCGGGCTCATGACCCACTTCCCCCTGGCCGACGGCGAGGACAGGAGCTTCGCCCGCGAGCAGCTCGAGCGCTTCGCCAAGGTCCGCCGGGAGCTGGAAAGAAATGGGCTTCGCCCCGAGCTCTGCCACGCCGCCAACTCCGCCGCCATCGCCGACCTCCCCGAAAGTTTTCTGGACATGGTCCGGCCGGGCCTGGCCCTCTACGGCAGCTACTCCAGTCCAAACGTGACCCGCAACCTGGGCGTCCGGACGGCCATCGCCCTGCGGGCCCGCATCGCGGCGGTCAAGACGCTCCCCGCCGGGACCACGGTGAGCTACGGCCGCCTCCACCGGCTGGAGCGGGAGACGTCCGTGGGCGTCCTGCCGCTGGGCTACGCCGACGGCTGGCGCAGGAGCCTCTCGGGCCGGGCCGAGGCGCTGGTGCGGGGCCAGAGGAGGCCCATCATCGGCGCCATCTGCATGGACATGTGCATGGTGGACCTGGGGGGCCTCGGCGAGGTGGCCCCGGGCGAGGTGGTCACCCTGCTGGGCCGCGACTACTCGGGCTCCAAGATAGAGGTCGAGGAGGCGGCCCGCTGGATGGACACCATCCCCTACGAGGTCACCTGCGGGCTGTCGGAGCGCGTCCCCCGGCACTACCTCCGGACGGAGTGAGCCGTGCCGCGAGCTGACACATTGAAGATGAACACCTTCGAGCGCATCGGCGACTGGCTGCTGGAGAAGACCCATGCCGTGGGGGGCATGTTCATCTTCTACGGCCGGACCGTGGCCCGCATCGCCCGGCGGCGGCCCCGGGGCAAGCTCGTCTACGATCAGATGATGCGCCTCGGGGTGGAGTCCATCGGCGTGGTGACCATGACCGCGCTCTTCACCGGGATGGTCATCGCGCTCCAGTCGGTGAACTCGCTCAAGGTCTTCGGAGCCGAGGCGTACGTGGGCGGCATGGTGTCGGTCCTCTTCGCCCGGGAGCTGGGGCCGGTGCTCACGGCCATCATGCTCGCCGGCCGCGTGGGGGCGGCCATGGCCGCCGAGCTCGGCACCATGCGCGTCACCGAGCAGATAGACGCCCTGGAGACCCTGGCCAGCGACCCCTTCCGCTACCTCGTGGCCCCCAGAATCATCGCCATGGCCGTCATGGCGCCGGCGCTCACCGCCCTGGCCATGGGCGTGGCCCAGGTGGGCTCCTTTTTCGTCTGCACCGTCCTGGCCGACGTGGACCCCGGCGTCTACATCGCCGAGCTCGACGCCTTCTCCAACGTCTGGGACATCGTCAGCGGCCTCATCAAGGCCTTCGCCTTCGGCCAGGTCCTCACGCTCATCAGTTGCTACTACGGCTTCTCGACCTTCGGCGGGGCCGAGGGGGTCGGCCGGTCCACCACCAACGCCGTCGTCGTCAGCGCCGTGAACATCCTCATCGTGGACGTGCTCTTGACCACGCTCTTCTTCATCGCCTTCGATTAGAGGGAGCCTTGGACCCCGAGACGGTCATCCGGACCCGTAACCTTCGCAAGAGCTTCGGCGAGACGGTGGTGCTCGAGGGGGTGGACCTGGATATCCACCGCGGGGAGTCCATCGCCATCATCGGGCGCTCCGGCGTGGGCAAGAGCGTGCTCTTGAAGCACGTGCTGGGCCTCCTGCAGCCGACCGAGGGGGACGTGTGGTGCCTGGGAATCCGGGTGAACGGGGCCAGCCTCGCCGAACTGCACGAGATACGCTCCCGGGCGGGCTACGTCTTCCAGTTCGCCGCCCTGTTCGATTCGCTGAACATCCGCGAGAACGTGGGCTTCTTTCTGGACAACCACACCGACACCCCGCCCGACGAGGTGGACCGCATCGTGGACGAAAAGCTGGCGCAGGTGGGCCTCCCGGAGACGGCGCACCTGATGCCGGCGGAGCTCTCCGGGGGGATGAAGAAGCGGGCGGGGCTGGCGCGAGCCCTGGTGGGCGAGCCCCAGATAATCCTCTACGACGAGCCCACCTCGGGCCTCGACCCCATCACCGCCGCCGCCATAAACGATCTCATCAACGAGACCAAGGACCTGACCCGGGCGACCACGGTCATCATCACCCACGACATGGCCTCGGCCTACAAGACCGCCGACCGCATCGCCATGCTGCACGAGGGGAGGATAATCTTCGACGGCACGGCCGAGGAGGTCCGCGCCACCGAGAATCCCTACGTGCAGCAGTTCATCCAGGGCCGCGCCCGGGGGCCCATAAACCCCCTGTTCAAGTGATCGCGGCAGTCAGGCGATTTTGGTACAATAGTCAGGTTCAACATGAGTAAAAAGATAAAACGTTCCGCCGAGCTCAAGGTCGGGATCACCGTCGTCGTCGCCCTGGCGATATTCGTCGCGCTCATTTTCTCCACGGGTGAGTGCCAGCTCTTCCACCGGGGCTACACGATAACGGTCATCTTCGACTCCGCCGCGGGACTGGTCACCGAGGCCAAGGTCCTCTACGCCGGCGTGCGCGCCGGCAGCGTCGAATCCGTCGAGTGGTTCAAGCCCGAGGGCTCCGACTCCCCCATGGTCAAGGTGATCCTCCGGCTGGAAGAAGACGTCGTGGTGCGGGAGAACTCGGTCATCGCCATCCGCCTGAAGGGGCTGATGGCCGACAAGTACGTGGACATCACGCCCGGCACGAGCGACTCGCCCGTGGTCCCGCCCGGCTCGACCGTCAAGGGCGAGCGTTCCATCGGCATGGACGAGCTCTTCGAGTCGGCGGGCAGCATCGTGATCAAGATCGGGGACGCCCTGGCCGACTTATCAAACCTCTTCGACGAAGAGACGGTGGCCCAGATCAAGGACACCATCGTACACATAGACTCGATGGCCACCGACCTGGACGAGCTGATCAAGCTCTCGACGGGCGAGATCACCGCCGCCGTGAGGAACCTGCGACAGATAACCGACAACGTCTCCCAGATAACCGCCAGCGCCTCCCGGATAACCCAGGACTTCGAGGGAACCCTGGCCCGCTCGCTCCCCCGGTTCGAGAGCGCCGTGGCGAGCATCGAGGAGGTCGCCTCCGGCGCCACCCTGGCCGTGGACCACATCAACTCCATCGTCGCCCAGATCGCCTCGGGCGAGGGGACCGTCGGGAAGCTCATCTACTCGGACGAGGCCTACGTGGACTTCACCGAAACCCTCAAAAAGGCCAAGACGCTGTTGGACAACATCATCGAAGACCCCCGTCGGTATCTGAACCTGTCGGTGTTTTAACCACCTCCCCCCTCTGGGGGGAGACTCGCCTACGGGTTATGGTGAGGGTCGTGGCCCCCCTCTCCCCGTGGGAGAGGGATTAAGGGTGAGGGCTTCC
>DATKYS010000025.1 GCA_035528375.1 bacterium | reverse complement strand
CGAGAAGTCCCCCGCAGTCGTAATGAGTTCGTAAAGCGCCCACACGTTTCCCGATGGGTCCACATCGGAAGATATCAAATTTACTCCGACGAAATATTCTCCGCCGGAAGTAGCGTAGTTATCTGTGAGTTGGGTTATCTGAGATGGCAGACCATTGTAGTAATTGGTGTAGTAAAGTTCATTCTGGACTATTACTGCAAATGTAGATTGCCATTTGAAATTGGCATAACCCGTGTTGATGGAGCTTTCCCAGAAGATGTGCAGCTTACCGTATTGGTCCCCGGTAACGCTGGAAAAGCCCATGTTACCGAAGGTCTGGGGGGAGATGACGCTCGGGTCATTCCATTGACCCTCGTAGGTCGGATCCGTCAAGGTCTGGAGGTAAAAGCCGGTTTTCAAAATATTGTCTTCGCAATCATGCCCGTTAACGAAGAATGTTGGTACAACTGAGCTCGTCGGAATGCTTCTCTCGTTGACGTAAAAAGTTGGTTGCATCACCTGTCCGAAGCGCTGTTTTTCCTGATCCAAGAAGTACATTGCCGAATAGAAGGAATGATCATCATCGCCTCCGAACCCATACCATGTATATTTATCATTTACGCACTGATATCTGGAATAGGCATACGCCACGTGTGGATACCCAAACCAACCGCCCATGTGAATGACACCGTCGTAACTGGAGTATATAGAAGCGTTGGGAAGCTGTGAATAATCTGTAATTGTTGGAATTGCCTCACCTAAGAAAACAGCCCCTTGATCTGTGCCTACAAATTCATCCCATTCGTCCTCAGTGGCGTCCCAGATGCTGTACCATATACTACAGCTCTTAGATTTGCCTGGTACATAGGGTTGACGCATATTCTTACATAGATCAATCACCATCACGTCCCCGTAATATGGTTCTTCCGCGTTCATAAACTCGGCCATCGCCCGACACCCAGTGTTGGGAAGAAAAGCACCGAAGTATTCATCATCTTCGTCTATCTCAAACGGGTCGGCGGTGAAGGTGATTTCGGTGGCGGAGGTGAGGCCGGCAAGAACCAGCAGGGCGGCGAGGGTTTTCTTCAACATGGCTCTCTCCAACACTTTGTCGGGGTACGGATCTTCTGAATCACATGTGACTTACAGTATGACTTTCATAACGTAACAAGTCGGCAGGGGGTGTGTCAAGAGAATTTTTCATACGATTAACCGATGTGGAATATGCAAAAAGGCCCGTTCGGGCCTTCGCTTTTATTACTTTCCGGGTATTTAACCTCCGCCCTTGAACCAGGCGATGGTCTTTTTCAGCCCCTCGGCCAGGTCCACCTCGGGCCGCCAGCCCAGCTCCCGCCCCGCGACGGTGATGTCCGGCCTCCGCCGCGTCGGGTCGTCCACGGGCAGGGCGTGGTACTCGACCTGCGATTCGGAGCCGGTGAGCTCCAGCACCGCCTGGGCCAGCTCCAGGACCGTCCGCTCGTCGGGGTTGCCCAGGTTCACCGGCCCCCCGTAATCCGATTCCATCAAAAGCATCAGGCCGCGGACCAGGTCGTCCACGTAGCAGAAGCTGCGGGTCTGTGAGCCGTCGCCGAAGACGGTGAGCGGCTCGCCGGTCAGGGCCTGGGCGATGAAGGCGGGCACGACGCGCCCGTCGTTCTTTCTCATCCTCGGGCCGTAGGTGTTGAAGATGCGCGCCACGCGGGCGTCCAGCCCCCGGGCTCTGCGGTGCGCCGCGATGAGGGCCTCGCCGAAGCGCTTACCCTCGTCGTAGCAGGAGCGGGGCCCGTCCACGCTCACCCGGCCCCGGTAGTCCTCGGTCTGTGGGTGGCGGTCCGGGTCGCCGTACACCTCGGAGGTGGAGGCGTCCAGAAGGCGCGCCCCCCTGGCCAGCGCCAGCTCGATCGCGTTTTTCGTCCCGTAGGCGCAGGTGAGGCAGATTTCCACCGGCAACTTCGTGAAGTCCACCGGGCTGGCCGGGGAGGCGAGGTGGTACACGTGGTCCACGGGGCCGGAGAGGGCGGGGTCCTCCAACCAGCGGGTCCCGGCGACGTCGTACTCCAGGAACTCGATTTTGCCCATCACCTCGGCCAGGTTTGCCCGCTCGCCGGTGACGAGTGAGTCCACGACGACGACGCGGCGGCCGGCGTCCACGAGGCGGCGGACCAGGTGATTGCCGATGAAGCCCGCGCCGCCGGTGACCACGACCTTGGGGGTGTCTTTCATGGGGCTAAGGGTGCAATTAACCCGCGGCGGGTGTCAAGCGGTCGGTGTTGCGGGTGCTTTCCAGGCACGTGGAGGGTGGGGGGAGGGGTATGCCGTTTGGGATGGCGTAGGGGCGGGTGTCCACACCCGCCCGCAGGCGACCGTGGAGGACTCGTCCTACCGGTCGCCCCTACGGCCTGAAATCGCGCATTTTCGACGTAGGGGCCGACATGCGGTCGGCCCGCCCCTACGAGGTTGTCGCGTGATTCAATCGAATTCCGTAGGGCGGGGAACCGAGCGAAGCGAGCTATGCGAAGCAAATCCTTTCCCCCCGCGTTTTTTATAAGGAAGCCCTCACCCTGACCCTCTCCCACGGGGAGAGGGAAACCGTGGGTCGCCGTTTTGACATTCCTCACCCCGACCCTCACCCCAGCCCGTAGGCGAGCCTCTCCCTGGAAGGGAGAGGGGGCCGCCGCACCCCCCTCCCGACCCGTAGGCGAGCCTCCCCCCAAAGGGGGGAGGGGGACAAAACGGGCGGGTGTGGACACCCGCCCCTACGGAGTTTTGCGGTCGTTTCAGCCGTTGGCCCGCCGGGCCAGGGACGTGCGCCCCATGGACTCGTAGGCGAACCCCAGCGCGGCCACCTCCGCCGGGTTGTAGATGTTGCGCCCGTCCACCATCGCCGGCGTCTTCAACAGCTCCTTGACCCGACTCAGGTCCGCGTCCTTGAACTGGTTCCACTCCGTCACGACCACCAGGGCGTCCGCCCCATCGCAGGCCTCGTACATGGTGCCGGCGAAGGAGATGGAGAGGTTCCGCTTCGCTAGCTCCTCGGCCGCTGTCTCGTGGGCGATGGGGTCGTAGGCGCGGACCCGGCCGCCCTGGGCTAAAATCCCCTCGATTATGGTGAGCGACGGCGCCTCGCGCATGTCGTCGGTGTTGGGCTTGAAGGCCAGCCCCCACAGCGCCACGACCTTCCCCGACAGGTCCCCCACCATCCCGTTGAGCTTGGCCAGGGCCTGCTTGGGCTGAAGGGCGTTGACCTCCTCCACCGCGGCCAGGACCTTGAACTTGTAACCGTACTTGGAGGCGGTGTCTATGAGCGCCTTGGTGTCCTTGGGGAAGCAGCTCCCGCCGTACCCCACGCCGGCGTTGAGGAAGTGGCGGCCCAGGCGGTGGTCCATCCCCGCCGCGTCGGCCACCGCCTCCACGTCCGCCCCCACCAGGTCGCAGATGTTGGCTATCTCGTTGATGAAGCTTATCTTGGTGGCCAAGAGGGCGTTCGAGGTGTACTTGATCATCTCCGCTGACAGGCGGTCGGTGCTGACGATGTTCTTGGTCAGCACACGGTAGAGGGAGGCGACCTTCTCGGCGGCGTAGGCGTCGTTGGAGCCGATGACCACCCGGTCGGGCTGCATGGAGTCGCTGATGGCCGAGCCCTCGCGCAGGAACTCCGGGTTGGAGACCACATGGAAGGGGTGGGAGCCGCCGGACTCCCGCACGATTATCTCGGTGACCATGTCGCCGGTGCCCACGGGGACGGTGGACTTGTTGATGACGATCTTGTCGGGCGCGTTCAGGTGGCGGCCGATGGTGGCGGCGACGGCCCGCACCGCCGAGAGGTCCGCCTCGCCCGTGGGCATGGACGGCGTCCCCACCGCGATGAAGATGATCTCGCTCTTCCGCACGGCGTCGCCCAGGTCGGTGGTGAAGCTCAGGCGACCCCCGTCGGCGTTGCGCCGGACTATCTCCTCCAGGCCCGGTTCGTAGATCGGAATCCGGCCCTCGTTGAGCGCCTTGATTTTCTTCTCGTCTATGTCAACGCAGATGACCTCGTTGCCGAGGTCGGCGAAGCAGGCTCCGGTCACCAGGCCGACGTAGCCGGTTCCGACGACGGCAAGCTTCATCAGCTCCTCCGGGGTGGCTCACCGGGCGTTCCCCTACGGGGTGCTCCCGGCGACGGCTCGCTCAGGGTGAAGGGCCGCCGGTTCTCGCGGCGGCTGCGATAAATAATCTAAGCAGGGTCTCCACCGGGCGTTCCCGCCGGTCACCGGGACGTGCGGCTCCCCGGTTTCTCCGCCGGGACCCCTTCGGCGCACAGGGGGCATACCTCCGGCTTCCACACCTCGATGTCCAGCCTGGCCAGGCTGACCAGGGGGGCGGGCATCGGGGGGGCGTCGGCGCCGCGCCGGTCCACCACGCAGGCCAGCGCCACCGGTTCGAACCCGGCCCCGCGCGCAACCTCCACCACCTCGCCGGTGCTCTTCCCCGTCGTCACCACGTCCTCGACGACCACCACGCGGTCGTCGCGGGAGAGAAAGAACCCCCGGCGGAGGGTCATCACGCCCTCCACGCGCTCGGCGAAGACGGCGCGGACGCCCAGGGCCCGGCCGCACTCGTGGCCGATGATGAGCCCGCCCAGCGCAGGCGAGATGACCACCGTGGGCTCCAGCGCGGGGTCGGCCTCCTTCAAAAGAAAAGCCAGCTCCCGCCCGGCCCGCTCGGCGAGTTCGGGGTGCTGGAGGTAGAGGGCGCACTGGACGTACCGGTTGGAGTGGAGTCCCGAGGAGAGGATGAAGTGGCCCTCGAGGAGGGCGCCGGTGGAGCGCAGGTCGTGCAGGGGGTCGTAACCCATGCGGTTCTCCCCGGTGGAGGGTCGAGCGGGGCGCATTATAGCATCGAACCGGGCGGGGGCGCAATGACCCGCGGTCCGGTCCACGCGCTATCGCGTTGGACGTAGGGCGGGGACTTTAGTCCCCGCCGCTTTATTAAAGGAAGCCCTCACCCTTAATCCCTCTCCCACGGGGAGAGGGAGACGATGGGCCGCCGCTTTCACCGTTCCCAACCTCGACCCTCACCCCGGCCGATGCCTCGCTGCGATGACGTAGGGGCCGACCGACGGCGCGCCGTTCAGGTCGGCCCGTTTTTATAAGGTGGCCCTCACCCTTAATCCCTCTCCCGGAGGGAGAGGGAAACCGCCCTCATCACTCCAACCCTCACCCCAGGGGGGAGGGGAAATTATTCACTCCGCGCCGTAGCGCAGGAAGACCCCGGGCCGCGAGAAGAGCCACCGCGCGTAATCCTGCAAATCCTCCGCCGTGACCCCCTCCACCTCCTCGGTGAAATCCTCCTCGAACGCGTAGCCCAGCCCCCAGAGCTCGTAGAAGGCGGCGTCCAGGAGGCGGTCCGAGGGCCGCGCCAGGTCAATGACGTAGCGGCTGACCTCGAGCATGGTCCGGCCGCGCTCCAGCTCCGCCTCGCCCACCGGCTCCGCGGCGATTCTCTCCAGCTCCTCGTCCACTATGCCCACCGCCTCGGCGGTCTTGCCCGGCTCCGTGCCCAGGTAGAGCGCGAAGGCGCCCGGCCTCATCCCGAAGATGGGGTAAGCGTGCACGGCGTACACCAGCCCCGCCCCGCGAAGATGCGCGTGCAGCCGCCCGTTGGGCAGGTAGATTCCCGAGAGCACCGCGTCCAAAAGGCGCATCCGGTAGCGGTCCTCGCCGTCCCAGCTCATCCCGGGCCAGAGCCAGTCGAGAATCGTCTGCTCCCGGTCGGAGGGGAGCTCGAGGCGCAGGTTTTCTTCGGGGAACTTCGGCGGTCCGCATTCGGGCAGGGGCGTGCCCGCGGCCGGCACGTCCTCCCACAGCCGCTCGACCAGGTCCTCGATCTTCCGGGCGTCCACGTCCCCGGCCACGGCGATGAGCGTTCCCTCGGGCCGCCGGATGAGGTCCCGGTAGTCCAGCAGCCGCTCCCGGGTGAGCGCCGCGACGGTCTCGGGCGTCCCCCGCTGGTTGTGGGAGTAGGGGTGGTCGCCGAAGAAGGCCCGCTTCGCCTCCCGGAAGGCCACGGTGAATGGTTCCTCGTCCTCCCGGGCCAACTCGTCGAGGAGCCTCCGGCGCTCGGCCTCGACGCGGTCGGGGGGATAAATCGCGTTGCGCAGGCAGTCGGTGACGATCTCGAGGGCCAGGGGGGCGTCGGCGGCCGGGACGTGGGCGCTCAACAGGCCGCAGTCGCGCAGGCCCTGGCTCCCGATGGACCCGCCGCGGTCCTCGATGGCGGCCACCGTCTCCGGTCCGGTCCGGGTCCCGGTCCCCTCCAGGAGCATCCGCATGGCGAAGTGGAAGGCGCCCTCATCCTCCGGCGCCTCGACGCGATAGCCGCCGTCCACCAGGGCCCCCACCCAGGCGCTCCCCACGCCCGGATCCTCCAGCACCAGGAGGCGCAGGCCCGAGTCCAGGGTGGTCAGCCTCATCCGGCCGCTCTTGCCGCCCTCCCCAATCTCGAAGGCGTACTCCTCGGGATAATCCAGGGCCAGGGTGTTGGTCAGGGGGTAGTCGGGGGAGAGCCAGACCGAAGCCGCCGCCGGGGTTTTTCCCTGATAGACGAAGTAGGCGTCCGGCTGACCGGGTTTCACCATCCCCCTGGATTCCACCGATGCCGCGAGGCCGCGGGCCTCCGCCGACAGGCCGCTTTCGATCAAATCCTCCTCGCCGAGCCCCTCCTCGAAGAGCCCGAGATCGAAGTCCCCGGCGCCCGTGGGCCAAACGACGGCCACGTAGAGGTTGTCCGGGGTGAAGTACCGCCGGGCGACGTCGCGCACCGCCTCGGCGGTCACCGCCCGGCAGCCGTCCACGTAGCCCGCGGAGAACTCGAGGTCGCCCAGAAGGGCGTCGGTGCCCAGCCGCGCCGCCCGCGTATCCAGGCTCTCCCCATCGAAGATATAGTCTGCAA
Organism: bacterium; assembly: GCA_035528375.1. Classification (NCBI taxonomy): domain Bacteria; species bacterium. Next base: position 4,655 of record DATKYS010000025.1, on the reverse strand, counting down.
GTAGTAAGTTCTTCACCCGCTCCAGCTCGCCGGGGTCCGCGAGCCCGTCGGTGAGGGCGGTCACCTCGTCGTAGGCGGTCCGGTAGGCCTCGGGGAGGCGCGCAGGGTCCGCGGCCAGGTACACCTCGAACTCCCCGGCGTCGAAGGTCGGGGTGTAGCTGTAAACACCGAAGTCCGTCGCGAGCTGCCGCTCCTCGAGCAACGCCCTGTACAGCCGGCTCGTCCGACCCGTGGTCAAGAGGTGCATCGCCACGTCCAGGGCGTAGAGGTCATCGGCCCAGATGGGCACTGTGCGGAAGCCGAACACGAGGTGCGCCTGGTCGAAGGTGGCGTACTCGACACAGTATCGCGGTCCCGGCAGGTTCGCTGGCCGCTCCACCACGGGCAGCGTCCCCCCCGAGCGCTCCACGCCCCCGAACTCGGCGGCCACCTTGGCCGTCATCTCCTCCGCGTCCAGGTCACCGGCCACGACGACCACCATGTTCTCGGGCGTGTAGCGCGCGGTGTAGTAATCCCGCAGGTCGGCCTCGGTCACCGCCTTGAACAGGTCGGGGTAGCCGATGACCGGGTCGGCGGCCGGGGAGCCCGGGTAGATGGTGTGGGAGAAGCGGTACCAGGCGCGGGTGTCCGCCTCGTCCAGGTTCATGTTCATCTCTTTGAGGATTATCCCACGCTGGCTCGCGATGGCCTCGGCGGTGAACACCTGGCGCAGGAGCGTTTCCGCCATGAGCGCCACCATGCCGTCGAAGTGCTCCACCGTGGAGGTCTGGTGGTAGCAGGTGTGGGAGCTGGAGGTGTAGGCGTTGGAGATGCCGCCCAGGGTTTCGTCCCAGGTGTCCAGTTCCTCCTGGGTGTAGCTCTCCGAGCCGTCGCCGTGGAGGTGCTCGTAGTAGTGGCTTATGCCCGCGCCCTGGTAGGGGCCCTCGATGACCCCCCCGGTCCGCACGTAGACCCGGATGGTTACGGTGGGGTTGGCGTGGACCTCGGCGGCGACGATGACCAGGCCGTTGTCGAGCTCGGTGCGCAGGACGCTCTGGGCGAGCGCGGAGACGGCTGTGAGCAGCAGCAGTATGATGACCAGGGGTTTGCGCATGGGGGGACGCTCCGGGAGTTGCGATTTCCCCGGTATTATAGCGCAAAAATGCGCGGGGTTGCATATACGACGCACGGGCGGGTGCGGTCACCCGCCCCTACGTTTACCGCGAAACTGACCCGTAGGGGCGACCGTCCACGGTCGCCCGCGGGCGGGTCAGGAGACCAGCCCCTACGTCATCGCAATGGGCCGGGGTGAGGGCTGCCTTATCAAAAACGGGCGCACCTAAAGGTACGCCCCTACGAGTCGAATTGAAATTTTACGACACCCTCGTAGGGGCCGACCTTTAGGTCGGCCCGCGGGCGGGTCAGGAGACCCACCCCTACGCCATCGCAAGCGCGCCGACGGGTTAGGGTGAGGGTCGAGGCCGGGAATGTGAAACGGGCGGGTGTGGACACCCGCCCCTACGTCATCGCAAACCGCAGGTCCCCTACGTGTGGTACCCCATGAGCTTGCGGGTGACGGCGTTCTCGAAGATGTCGTCGCGGCCGTCTATGCCCTTGTCCGTCCCCGTGTTGTAAGCCTTCCGCGCGGCTTCTATCTGCGGCATGAACATGGAGAGAACCAGCCCCATGGCCCGCGCCTGCTCCAGGGTGTCGCCGTCGGCCTCGGCGATTATACCGTCCACCAGCTTCTCGGCCAGGGATTTGGCCCCCTCGGCGGTGCTCTGTTTGGCCACGCGGGATACCTCCCCAGGTCAGCCCAACCAACCAGTCTGCTTAAATATAGACGGTAAAACGTGAAAAATCAAGGTTCGGCGCGCTTCCGCCGCTTGAAGAGACGCCCCAGGAGCCCCTCGGCGGTGAAGAAACGGATGACGGCCGAGACCGGCCCCCGGGAGGCGAGGTTGGCGTCGTTGACGGCCCGGCGGATAAAGGTCGCCGCCAGCCCCAGAAACACGATGTTGGGCAGCCACATCGCCAGCCAGGGGTCGAGGATGCCCCGGTCGCCCAGCGCCTCGCCGCCCACCAGGCAGATCCAGTAGAAGATGAAGAAGCCGATGCTGGTGACGAAGCCCACCCCCTTGCCCGAGCGGCGGATCATCACCCCCAGCGGCGCCCCCACCAGCACGAAGGCGATGCAGGCGAAAGAGATGGAGTACTTCTTGGCGATTTCCAGGGTGTAGCGGTTGATTTCCCCCTGGAGTGTGCGGCGGCGGATGGCCAGGTAGCGCTCCTCCCGGGCGATGCGCTCCGCGGTGGTCAGGGTGCGGTCGCCGCCCTCCCCCGTCTCGGCCAGGAGGTCCCGCGCGGTGGGAATCGGTTCCGGCTCCTCCGTCGGGACGGGAACGGGCGGGGCGGATTCGCCCTCCTTCGGTATCAACCCGCCCTGGATGGCCAGTTGCTGCTCGCGGGCGTCGAGGTAGGGCGACTCGGAGCTGCCGACGAACTGTGGCCCCTCCTGCGTTTCCTCGGCGACGGGCGGTGGCGCCTCCCCGCCGGTTTCGGTCCCGCGGGCCTCGCCCAGCGGCTCGAGCTCCATCTCCTCCCCCTCGAAGAGCGACGTGCGGCCGCCGTAGTCGAGGCGGTCCGAACCCGCCGCCGCGTGCGCCGTCACCCCCGCGGAGGTCTGCCGGGGTTCGCGGATGCCGTAAAGCCGCCGTATCTCCTCCGGGGTGTACCCCCCCCGCGCCATGCCCAGGGCCGTCAACAGCCGGTGGCGGGACACGGGCTCCTCGCCGGCGAGAATCTGGCGCTTGCGGATTTCCGCCGTCCGGTACAACAGGTACTGGTCCAGGAGCGACTCGTTGACCCGCCCCTGCATCATCGCCACCGACATTTCGCGGTCCGAGCGCTGCTCGCGTTCCTCCCGGGTGAGCTCGGTATCGGCGTTTATCTCGATGACGTAGTTGGCGAACTTGAGCGTTTGGAAGGAATCGCTGCCCGGCGGTGTTATCTGGATGGTGCCGTCGGATAAGAGGAGCCGGACCCGGCCGCCCTCGCCGGTCTTCAGGACGCCGTGCGCGGCGCTTATCTGCTTCTCCAGGCTCCCGCCCCGGGGGATGTTTATCTTCACCCCGGTGAGCGTCATGTCCCGGTCGTCCATCTCCTCGATGTAAATCTCGTAGGGGGCGAAGTCGGTTATCCAGACGCCGGGGCGCAGGCTCACGTCCGGCCGCTTGTTCTGGATGTCCAGCAACAGGTTCTTGAACCGGTGGTTCGCCTCGGGCAGCACCAGGTCGTTGAAGAAGAACATCCCCACGGCGAAGATGCAGGCGAAGACGGCGCTGGGGGCCATGAGCGACAGAAAGCTGGTGCCGGTGGCCTTCATGGCGGTGATTTCCGAGTCGGACGACAGCCGTCCGAAGGCCATCAGCGTACCCACCATGAGCGCCATGGGCACGTCGTAGGCCAGCACCGCCGGGAGGTAGAGGACGAAGAGCTCGAGGGCGTACCGGCCCGGTACCCCCTTGGTGACGATGAGCTCCATCATCTTGAACACCTGGCCCAAGAGGAGCACCAGCGTCGCCACCACGAGGGCGAAGACGAAGGGTCCCACGTGCTCGCGCAGGATGTAGCGGTAGAGCTTCCAGGGTACGGTCATGGCGGTCATCCGGTGCGTTCCAGGTGGAAATATAGCATCCCCGGCGGGTCCCGGCAAGCGCGGCGCGGCCCGTCCATGAGTGGTGGGATTTTCCGGTCGGATGCGGTCGGCGGCTCGTTTCTGGTATCATCTGACCGTCATGGCCGCCATCCGCCTCCAGAAGCTCATCGCCGCCGCCGGGGTGTGCAGCCGCCGCGCCGCCGAGGACCTGATCCGCGCCGGGCGCGTCCGCGTGGACGACCGGGTCGCCACGCTGGGCTCTTCCGCCGATCCCGAGACCCAGCGGGTCACCCTGGACGGCAAGCCCCTGAAGCTCCCCGCCGACCACGGATACATCGCGCTCTACAAGCCCCGGGGAGTGGTCGTCACCCTGGCCGACGAGAAGGGGCGCGACGACCTGGTGAAGCTCCTGGCCGGCTACCCCCGCCGCGTGTTTCCCGTGGGCCGGCTGGACCGCCGGAGCGAGGGGCTGCTCCTTCTCACCGACGACGGCGACCTGGCGGCCCGGCTCCTGCACCCGCGCCACCACGTCCTCAAGCGCTACCAGGTCTCGGTGCGCGGGCCGGTGAAAAACGTAGATTTAAAGAAACTGGCCGAGGGGGTCGAGCTCGAGGACGGGGTGACGCTGCCCGCGGGGGTGGAGCTCATCGAGCGGGGATCGGACAGATCCCGCTTCGCCATGGAGCTCTACGAGGGGCGCAACCGTCAGATTCGGCGCATGTGCGAGAAGCTGGGCTACCGGGTGCAGCGCCTGGTGCGGACCCGCTTCGGGACGCTGGAGCTGGGGAAGCTCGCCCCCGGCGCGTGGCGCAAGCTCACCAAGGACGAGGTCCGGCGGCTGAGGGAGGAGGTCCGCGGGGCGGAGAAACGAATAAAGCGGGATGGGGGATGAGCCGAGGAAACGATTGGAGCAGTCCCCTTTCCCCTCTGGGGGGAGGCAGGGTATCCACCTTACCGGTGTTGATTGGGCGCGGTTCCCTCCCCCCTCTGGGGGGAGGGTTAGGGAGGGGGGTGCAGC
>DATKYS010000024.1 GCA_035528375.1 bacterium | reverse complement strand
CTAGGGTAACCACGGCCGGCGCGCCGCCCGCAAGGGGGAGGGCGCTGGTGGCGAAACTCATGCCGAGCCGCCCCTGGCGCATCGCCTTCGCCACCACACTCATCGCGGTCTTATTCCCCGCCTCCCGCCTGATCCTTCTGCTGATTCTCGGCGTGTGCTTCCTCATCGTCGGACCGGCCTCCCGTTGGGCGAAGAGGAACCGCCTCGTCCTGGCGCTTCTGATTCTGGGGGTCCCGACGCTGGTCATGGGCGTGGGCTACGTCCTCGAGAACGCCAAACGGATTGATTTCGACGCCCTTCAGCCCGGCACCTACACCGGTCACGGCATCGGAAAGAACACCGTCGAGCCCCTCGAGGTCACGGCGGTGGTGGGGGAGGACGGCTCGCTCGAGCTCTCCGTCACCGCGCAGTCGGAGAGCGGGGGCCGCCCCGCGGTGGAGCGGGCCCTGACCGAGGTTCCCGCCGCCATTGCGTCGTCGAGGAGCCTGGAGGTGGACGCGATTTCCGGAGCCACCTTCACCACCCAGGGCATCCAGGAGGCCAGCCGGCAGGCGCTCGCCGAGGCCGGGGGCGCCGGCAAGCAGCCCTGGCCGGTCCTGGCGCTGCAGTGGCTCACCGTGGGCGAGCCCTCACGGGAGACCCTCTTCCAGCTCTGCATCATCTTCGGCATCATCTTCCTGCTGGACTTCATGATATCCGGCGTGATGGTCCGCAACACCGGCGAGAGCCTGAACTGTTACAACTGCCAGGCCTGCGTCGGCGTGTGTCCCGTGGGGCGGGTGGAGGACGACGTGCCGCTGCCGATGACGATGGTGCTGGAGACGCGGCTGGGCAACTACGCCCGGGTGGAGGAGCTCGCCAAGTACTGCGTGGGCTGCGCCCGGTGCGCCGCGCGCTGCCCCAACGGCATCAGCGCCGTCTCCATGGCGGGGAAGGCCATCGCCGCCAAGCGGAGCCTCTTCGAGGTCTGAAGCGCCGGACGCCGCTAACCGAAAAAAGCGACCCGAAACAGTCGCGCTCCCCCGATTCCTCAAACCGGGTCAGAAAATGCAGTATAGTTCATCCATCCGACATCACATAATCTTCCGGGGGCTTCCATGAAACGAATCACTACCGTGCTTTTTGCCGTTATGATCCCGCTCGGCGCATTCGTCGCAGGCTGCTCCGTCGAGGTGCACACATTCAGCCAGTACCGGCCCACGGCCAAGGCCGACGGGGAGCCCACACCCTACACGGTTTTCATCGAACCGGTGAACATTCACGGCACCTTCACCACCGACACCCGTTTCCCCAACCTGGCCGGCTACCTCACCGAGTCTTGCAAGTACTACGCCTACGAAAAGGGGCTGTTTTCGGAAATCGTCAACGGTGGTGAGTCCGATCTCATCCTGAAGCTGGACCTGCGCGACTTCAACTGCGAGCAGGAGAACGAGGGCTGGGGGTTGGTTCTGGACATCTGCGGCGGCGTGTACGCCGCCGGTGCAATCGTGAGCCTGACGACGGACTCCGACACGCTGTCCCGGTCGTGGCCCGTCTACCTCGGCCTCTCCGCCGCCTGCTTCGTGCCCGGGCTGCTCATCCCCTACGTAAAGGCCGAGCTGGAGCTGGACGTCGAGCTCCTCGATCCCTACACCCGGGAGACTTTCTACGAGGGGACGTTCTACGGCCGGGGGCGCTCCGAGGACGGCGAGGGCTTCGACGAGGCGATGCGCCGGGCCGTCAACGAGGCCCTCGACGGCGCCTATACCATGCTGGACCCGGTGGTCCGCGACCTGGACTTCGCCCCGGGGGGCGGGGCCGGCGCCCATCTGAGCGAGGCCACCCGCATCGCCATCCTGGATTTCGAGCCCCTCGGCGTCCCCGAGTCCGAGGCGGCCACGGTGAGCGAACTGTTCCGCTCGGCCCTCTTCAACACCCGGCGCTTCGTCGTCATCGAGCGCAGCCGCATGGGGGAAATCTTCGAGGAGCAGGGTTTCGTCCTGTCGGGCTGCACCGACGTGGAGTGCGCCGTCACCGCCGGCGAGATTCTGGACGTCGAGGTCATCCTC
>DATKYS010000023.1 GCA_035528375.1 bacterium | reverse complement strand
TTCAGGGCTCAATGGGCTTCTAGCCAGTTCCGCCCGCTCCCCACCTCGACCACCAGCGGCACCTGCAGATTTATCAGCCCCTCGCAGGCGTTTTCCATCGCCTCACGCAAAATTGCGCCCACGCGCTCCGTCTCTTCCTCGGGGCACTCGACGAGCAACTCGTCGTGAATCTGCAAAAGCAGCCTCGCCCCGCAGTCGCAATCATCCAAAAACTTCTCGGCGCGAATCATGGCCAGCTTGCAGATGTCGGCGGCGGTGCCCTGGAGCGGCGCGTTGAGGGCGGCGCGCTCGGCGGCCTCCCGGGCCTGTCGGTTGGACGAGTTCAGCTCGCCGAAGGGGCGCCGGCGGCCGAAGAGGGTCACCGTGTACCCCAGCTCCCGTGCCCGCTCGAGCCCCGAATCCATCCACGCCCGCACCGCCGGGTACTTTGCGAAGTAGCCGTCTATGAACGCCTTGGCCTCGGCACGGCCGATGCCGAGGTCCGACGCCAGGCCGTACACACCCTTGCCGTAGATGAGCGAGTAGTTGACCACCTTGGCGGCGTTGCGCTGGTCCAGGCCGACGTTTTCCTTCTCTACGCCGAAGATGACGGCGGCGGTGGCGGCGTGGATGTCGGCCCCTGCATGGAACGCCTCGAGCAGCCGAACTTCCCCGGAGATGTGGGCCAGGAGGCGCAATTCGATCTGCGAGTAATCCGCGGATACCAGGACGCACCCCGCGGGGGCGACGAAGGCCTTGCGGATCCTCCGCCCGAGCTCCGTGCGGATGGGGATGTTCTGCAGATTCGGGTCGCTGGAGGATAGCCGCCCCGTGGCTACGGCCGCCTGGTGCAGCGTGGTGTGCAGCCTCCCGGAGACCGGGTCCACCTCGGCGGGGAGCTTCGCCGCGTAGGTGCCGTCGAGCTTTCCCAGTTGCCGGTGCTCGAGGATGACCGCCGCGATCTCGTGCTCGGCGGCCAGCTTTTCCAGCACGTCGCCGGCGGTGGAGAAGCCGGTCTTGGTGCGCCGGCCGCCGGGCAGCTTCAGCTCGCCGAAGAGCACCTCGCCGGTCTGCTTGGTGGAGGCCACGTTGAAGGGGTGGCCGGCCAGCTCGTGGGCCCGTTTTTCCAACTCTTCCATCCGGGCGTGCAGCTCGGTGGAGAGCTCCCCGAGCGCCGAGGAGTCCAGCAAGAGCCCCCGTTCCTCCACCGCGGCGATGACCGGCAGGAGCGGCAGCTCGATTTTTCCGTAAACGCGGTCCAGTTCAAATTCTTTTATTTTTTCCGCCAAAACCGGTTGCAGCTCGAGGGCGGCGGCGGCCCGACCGGCCAATCCCTTCAATTCCGCGCCCTGGTCGGAAAGGAGGTCGCCCTGGGCGGGTTGCGCCCCCTCGCCGGCGGGTCTCTTGCCGAGGTGTGCCTGGCAGAGCGAGGCCAGACCTCGCGGGAGACGATCCGCCTCCAGGAGCCACCCGGCGAGCATCAGGTCCTCGGGTCGGGAAATCCGCCGGGCGATGGGCTTCAGGTCGTAGCCGACCGTGGAGATTTTCTCATCGGCGAAAAGCTCCGTCAGCCAGGAGGGCGGTTCACCGTCGCAGGCCAGGCCGTAGCCGACGCCCGGTTCCGCGGCCAGACCCAGGGCCTTGATTCGATAGCGCCGCGCCGGCCCGCCCTCGACCTCCAATGCGATTCCCAACCGCCCGTTTTTACGAACCTTCTCGACGAACCCTTCCGGAGGGCCCGAGACTACCTCCAAACGGGCCGCGGTCCGCTCCACGAGCCCCAGGTCCCGGATGACTCCGGCGAAGCGCAGGTTTTGGAGCATTTCGAGCGCCCCGGGTTTCGCCTCGGAAATTACTAATTCGTCCAGGGGCGGGACCGGCGCGTCCTCGGCCAGGCCGACCATTTTCCAGGTCAGCCGGGCGTCCCCTTCGCCCTTTATCAGATTTTCGCCCAGCTTGCCCGGAAGGTCGGCGGCGTGGGCGAGGACCCCCTCCAGGTCGGTGTAATCGGCCAAAAGCTTGGCCGCCGTCTTCGGCCCCACGCCGGGCACACCGGGCAGGTTGTCCGAGGAATCGCCGGCCAGCGCCAGCAGGTCGCGCATCCGCTCGGGTCCGACGCCGAACCTCTCCCGGACGAAGCCCGCGTCGCGCAGGCTTTCCTCCCCCTTGCGGCCGTGGGCGATGTGGACGACACGCGGGCCGATGAGCTGCATCAGGTCCTTGTCGTGGGTGAAGATGCGCACGTCGTAGCCCGCGTCGAGGCCCCTTTTCGTCAGCGCGGCGATGGCGTCGTCGGCCTCGTAGCCGGGCGTCTCCACCAGGGGCCAGCCCAGGAGCGGGAAGAGCCTGCGCAGGAGGTCGGCCTGGGGACGGAGTTCGGGCGGCGCGGGCGGGCGGTTGGCCTTGTACGCGGGAAATATTTCGTCGCGGAATGTGGGGCCCGGCGCGTCGAGGACGAAGGCGACCCTGTCCGGTTTGTGGCGCTCCAAGAGGCCGAGGAACACGCGGACGGCGCCGTAGAGGGCGGCCACGTTCGTACCGTCCCGGGACGTCAGCTGCGTCTTGATCGAGTGGTACACGCGGAAGAGGAGGGAGTAGCCGTCCACCAGGAGCAGGCGGGGCCTGGTCGAGCCATCGGTCATGGTTTCTCCCTTTTTACCGGATTATAGCAGCAATCCGGGCCGGGAGAGGGCCGGTTGCGATGACTGCCCTCACGCGCGGCTCGTACAACTCCTGCTGCGATGACGTAGGGGCGGGTCTCCTGACCCG
>DATKYS010000022.1 GCA_035528375.1 bacterium | reverse complement strand
GGGATCGTGGAGGGTGAAGCCGAAAAAGCCGTCGTTCGACACGAAGGATTGGTCGTAGAGACCTTCGCCGATGACGTTGTGCGCGTCGTCCAGCACCGAGAAACCGGATTCGCTCTCGATCACCCTGTACGAGCCGACGGGGAAGCCTATTTCGACGAAAGGATCCTGGAAGAACACGCCGTCGGGAAGCTGTTCTTGGGGATGGAAGGCGAGGTCCAACCGCTCGACCACGCCCAGGCAGATGTAGCGGCTCGAGATGATCTGGAGCTCAGTCTCCAGGCGGTACGGCTGGAAGGACGTGTAAAAGCCCTGCAGGAGATCGTTGTTCTGCCCCGTGGTCTCGATAACCAGGGACGCCGTCGCCACGTAGGTCGGAGGAGTGGTGTAGGATTGGTAAGCGGCCACCGTGAGCGAGATCAGCACGGCGAAGATGATTATCCACTTCCGCTTCCGCAGAACGAGGAGGTATTCGGATACCTTGGGTGCGCTGCGTCCGCGGCCCGGGTTGGTCGGTTGTTCCACTCTACCAGCTCAGGTTGTACAGGCGGTTCGCGTCGAATACGGCGCGGAGCGTGGGGGCGATGTTGTTGAGGAATTCGTTCCAGTCGCCGATGAACGTGCGGGGGACGTAAACGATGTCCCCGGCGGCCAGCGGTACGTCGAGAGCCGCCCGACCCTCTTCCAGGATGCCCCGCACGTCAACCAGGTAGAGGCGGGTCACGTCCGGCAACACACGGATGATGGCGACCTCGCTCTCCACGGGGTTGCCCCAGAACCCGCTGGCTACGGCCAGGGCCTCGACCAGACTCATCCTCACCCGGTAGTTGTAGCGGCCGGGGTCTTTCACCTCGCCGAGCACGTAAACCCTGCAGCTTGAATACTCCAGGACCTCGAGACCGATCTGGGGATGGCCCAGATAGGGGGACCAGACCTCGATCAACTTCTTGCGCAGCTCGTGGGGGGTGTACCCGACGGCGATGAAATCGTCCAGGTAGGGGAGGTTCAGATACCCCTCGGGGTCCACGTGGTAGGACCCGGAGAGCTCGGGATGGCCGACGATGGTGATGCTCAGGAGGTCGTCCACCCCGATTCGGTAGGTCGTCTCGGCGATGAACTCGGGTGTGGGGTATGCGACCTCCAAGACCTCCACGGGCCGGTCGGCCAGGGTGAGCTCCCCGTCGGCCTCGGCCAGGCAGGCTGACAGCAGCAGTAAAACGACGCCTGTTATTTTTCGACCCATCGTTCCAGCGATCGCGTGCGATGGTTCCCGGGGGTTTCCCCTCCGTTATTTGTTGAGATTATACGCCTTGGAGGGGACTCGGTCAAGACGGGTGACTAGGGTCTCCACATGGGTGGAGCCGCTATCCTTGGGTGGCGAAGCCGGTATCTGCGACCGCGAAGAGGTAAAAAGTGGCGCATTCACGTGCGTCGGACCGTGATTACCAGTGTGCGCAAAAATGGTGCCAGGTGCTCCTCGGGCGCGGCTTGACCCGTTTCCGGGGCGCTGCTATTATCACGGCCGGCGAAGCCGCGCAGCCGCACATCTGCGACGGCGCAACCGTAAACCCAGGCTTTAGAACGCCCTTGTATGCATTACGTCGTTTGCATCAAACAGGTCCCCGACGTCTCCACGGTCAGGATTGACCCGAAGCGCGGCACCCTCATCCGCGAGGGCGTGCCCAGCGTCACCAACCCCTACGACCTCTACGCCCTGGAGGCGGCGCTCGAGCTCCGGGACGCGTACGGAGGCAAGGTCACCGCCCTGACCATGGGTCCTCCCCAGGCCGAGGCGGTGCTCCGGGACGCCATCGCCATGGGCGTGGACGACGCGGTGCTCCTGTCCGATCCCGCCTTCGCCGGCGCCGACACCCTGGCCACCAGTTTCGTTTTAGCCCGGGCCATCGAGAGGCTCGAACCGGCGGTGGTCCTCGTGTTCGCCGGGAAGCAAGCCATTGACGGCGACACGGGGCAGGTCGGCCCCGGCATCTCCCGGCGCCTCGGCTGGACCCAGCTCACCTACATTGACCGCATCGGCCGGCCCGACGACGGGGCGATAGAGGTGGAGAGGCTTCTGGAGGACGGGCGGGAGGTTCTGGAGGCCAAGCTGCCGGCCGTGGTCGCCGTGGTGAAGGACATCAACGAGCCGCGGCTGCCCAGTCTGCGCGGCCTCCGGCGCGCCAAAACGGCGGAGATTCCGGTCTGGAGCGCCGACAGGCTGGGCTTGAGCGAGGAGGAGGTCGGCCTGGCCGGCTCGCCCACCCAGGTAATCAGGGTGTTCACCCCCTCCGCCCAGTCCTCGGGGGGCGAGATGACGGAGGCCCCGGCCCGCGAGGCCGCCGCCATCTTCGTCAAGTGGCTCGAGGACAACCGCATCCTGAAGGAAAGCTGATGCCCTACCTGCGCATCTCCGAGAGGCTCTGCATCGGCTGCGCCGCGTGCGTGAAGGTCTGCCCCTTCGGCGCCCTCGAAATGGTGGAGGAGCTGGTCCGGGTGAACGAGCGGTGCAACGACTGCGGCGCCTGCGTCGAGAGCTGCCCCGTCGAGGCCATAATCCTCGACCGTCCCGACGCCGCCGCCGGGGTGGACCTCGAGGATTACCGCGGGGTGTGGGTGGCGGTGGAGCTGCAGTCGAAAAAAGTCGCCCCGGTGAGCCTGGAGCTCCTCGGCAAGGGCCGGGAGCTGGCCGACGATTTGGACGTGCCGCTTTCCGCCCTCCTTTTGGGCGACGACGTCGAGCACCTGGTGAAAAAGCTCATCGCCCACGGTGCCGACGTGGTACACCTCGCGGAGCATCCGCTCCTGGGGCGCTACTCGAACGACACATTCGTCGAGGCGGCGGCCCAGGTGGTGGAGCGACACCGCCCCGAGGTCATCCTCTTCGGCGCCACGGCCAACGGCCGCGACTGGGCCGGGGCGCTGGCCACCCGCCTGCACACCGGCCTGACCGCCGACTGCACCGGGCTTTCCATAGACCGCGAGAACCGGCGGCTCCTCCAAACCCGGCCGGCCTTCGGCGGCAACATCATGGCCACCATCATCACCCCGAACCACCGCCCCCAGATGGCCACCGTCCGCCCGAAGGTTTTCGCGCCCGTCCCCGTGCCGGGTCACGAGGGCCAGCTCGTCCGGGACGCCGTGGCCCTGTCCAAGTCCGAGCTCAGGGCGATTCTCAAGCGCTTCATCGCCTCCGAGCCCGAGGTCAACATCGCCGACGCGCGGATCATCGTTTCCGGGGGTCGCGGGGTGGGCAAGCCGGAAAATTTTCGGCTCATCTACGATCTGGCCGAGGCGCTGGGCGCCGCCGTGGGGGCCAGCCGCGCCGCCGTGGACGCCGGCTGGATTCCCTATCCCCACCAGGTGGGCCAGACCGGCCGCACCGTCCGGCCCAAGCTCTACGTCGCCTGCGGCATATCCGGATCGGTCCAGCACCTGGCCGGGATGAAAACCAGCGAGTACGTCGTGGCCATCAACCGGGACCCGCGGGCGCCGATTTTCAACTACGCCGACTTCGGCATCGTGGGCGACCTCCACGAGGTCATCCCGGAAATCATCGGGATGCTGAAGCGGTAGGGGTGGACGACCGTGGAGGGTCGCCCCTACGGGCAATTGCGTGGTTCTAAATGTAGGGCGGGGACTTTAGTCCCCGCCGTTTTTTATCACACGGCGGCCCGCAGAGGGGCCGCCCTGCACAATTTCACATTGGACGTAGGGCGGGGGCTCCGTACCCCGCCCGTTTTTCGGGCCGACCGGTCGGTCGGCCCCTACGTTTGGCAACCACAGGGACGGGCGACCGTGGAGGACTCGTCCTACCGGTCGCCCCTACGGGTTGGATTCGCGATTGTCCGCCGTTGGGGCGGGTGTCCACACCCGCTCGCCGTGTCATTCACCAACTGATAAAAAAGAACCTTGCGGTTCTTTTGTTTTACCCCTAGCCCAGGCCCTCAGCGCTTCTCGAAGTCGTCGGGGGTCAGGCCGTCCAGGAAGCGGGAGAGGTCCTCCGTGTTCAATACGGCCGACTGCTGCTTGGACTCCTCGAAGGCGAGCACCGACTCGGCCACGAATATCGGCGCGTTGAAGCGCAGCGCCAGGGCGATGCCGTCGGAGGGCCGGCAGTCAACTAAAATCTCGTCCTCGCCGTAAACCAGGTGCAGCTCGGCATAGAAGGTGTTGTCCCGAATCTCGGTGATGACCACTCGGTCCACGGCTGCGCCAAGGGTGAGCACCACACGCTTCAACAGGTCGTGGGTCATGGGCCGCGGCGACTTCACGTGTTCCTTCTCGGCGATGATGGCGTTGGCCTCGAAGGAGCCTACCCAGATGGGCAGGACCCGCTCGGCGACGGAGTCACGCAGGATGACCACCGGCGACTTCTTCTTGGGGTCGAAGGCGATGCCGGCCACGTCAACGGGGATTTCTTGCTCGGGGCTCATGGGCCGCTCCGGTGTGTTCCGCTGGTAGTATAGCCCAGTTTGGGCGATAAATCCAATGCGGACGGGCGGCCGGCCGTGTTTTTAAAAACCGCCGCCCATCATCTGCTCCGCGATGGCCGGGGGTATCCCCACCTCCTGCGCGGCCCGGGCCATCTCCTCCTGCACCATCTCGTCGGCCTTGACCCGGGCGTCGGCGACGGCGGCCACGATGAGGTCCTCGAGGAGCTCCACGTCCCCGGAGGCCGCGGCCCCCGGCTCTATAACCACGCGGGTGACGTCGTGGCGCCCGTTCATCTTGACCTTCACCAGCCCACCGCCGGCCTGGCCCTCGACGAAGGTCTCCCTCAGCCTGGCCTGGACCTCGGCTATCTTCGCCTGAAGCCGCTGAGCCTGGGCCATTATATTCTCCAAGCCGCCGGCCGTCATCCCCGTCACCTCCCGCGCTTCCGCTACGTCTCGCCCCGGCGCTCCCCGTCCACCCTGACCACCCGGGCGTCGAAAACCTCGATCGTCTTCTGGATCGCCTGCCGGTCCTTGGATGAAAGGCCGTCCAGGTCCGCGCCGACCGCCGGGAACTCCTTGGCGGTTTCCTCGGTCGCACCCTCACGGCCCTCGGGCGGGCTCTCCAGGAGGGCTTCGAAGGTCAGCGGCCTCGAGTAGAACTCCGTCGCGGCCTGCTCGACGACCCGCACGTTCTCCATCTTGCGCAGCTGCTGGTGGTGGAAGCTGAACTCGGGCGGGAAGACCAGGACGAGCCGGTCGTCCTCCAGGCGGACCTCCCGGGCCTCCGCGGCGAAGGCTCCGACGCTCGTGTTCGCCTTCCGTAGGTGGGGGAGGAACGCCTCCCAGGTTCCGTTTTCCCGCTCCCTAAGCGTCCCGTTCAATCCCTCCCCGGTCGGGGGGTGAGTTTTTTTTTGCGCGGCGGGTGGGTTTTCCCCCTCCACGCCCCGCAGCCTCTCGGCCAGCTCGGTCAGGGAAATCAGCCTGGGCAGCCGGGAAAGCTCCACCAAGGCCAGTTCGAGGATCAGGCGCGGCTGGCGGGAGAGCTTCAGCTCCACCAGGGTCCGGCGCAGGGGGGCCAGGAGCGAGAGCCAGGTCTCCGGCGGGACGGCGCGCTCCGATGTGGTGGGGGTCCGCTCGGTCGGCCCTTCGACCAGCCCCTCGGCCTCGCCGCCCAGGGAGTGGATGAAACGGTCGCGCCACAGGTCCAGGAGCTCCTCGGCGAGGACCCGCGGGTCTATCCCCGAATCCACCGTCTCGGTAACACGGCGGACGACGGCCGCGGCGTCACCGTCCAGCACGGCCCCCGTCAGCTCTATCAGGGTGTCCACGCCGACCTTGCCCAGGACGGCCCGCGCATCCTCGAGTGTAATCCGCTTCTCCCCGTACGCGAAGAGCTGCTCCAGGGTACTCTCGGCGTCGCGAATGGCTCCGCTCGCGGAACGGGCCGCCAGAAGCGCCGCCTCGTGGTCCAGCTCGTAGCCTTCCTCGAGGGCGATGCGCTCCAGGAGCGCGGCGATTTCGCCCGTGGGGATGCGGCGGAAGGTGAGCCGCTGACAGCGGCTGATTATCGTGGGGGGCAGCTTGTCCGGGTCGGTGGTGGCCAGGACGAAAACGGCGTGTTCGGGGGGCTCCTCCAGCGTCTTCAACAGGGCGTTGAAGGCCTCCCGGGTGAGCATGTGGACTTCGTCTATGATGTAGATTTTGTAGCGGCCGCCCGCCGGGGCGAACTTCACGTTCTCCCGCAGCGCCCGGATCTCGTCTATGCCGCGGTTCGAGGCGGCGTCTATCTCGATGACGTCCACGTTGGCGCCGGACGCGATGGAGCGGCACTGGTCGCAAGAATTGCATGGCTCCGCCGTGGGGCCGGTCACGCAGTTCAGCGCTTTCGCCAGGAGGCGGGCCGTGGTGGTTTTACCCACCCCCCGCGGCCCGGCGAAGAGGTAGGCGTGTCCGACGCGGCCCTGGCTCACGGCGTTCTGGAGCATCCGGCAGATGTGCTGTTGGCCGATGACCTCGCCGAAAACCTGGGGCCGCCACTTGCGCGCGATGACCTGGTAGCTCATTGATTTCCCTCGGGTGGCGCGGGTGATTATAACGCAGCGCCGGGCCCCCCGCCACCCCGAACGCGGCGTCCGGGACCGGTGAGAGGAACGTCACGGGGCTTGACAGGCGGCTCGCGGGCGTGTTAGGCTACCGCCGCTCATCCGGAGAAATAAGGACGGGGCCATGAGTCTACGGTGCGACATCTGCGGCAAGGAAAGCGGGTCGGGGTCAAACGTCAGCCACTCTCTGCGGCACACCAAGCGCGTCTTCAAGCCCAACATCCAGCGGGTCCGCGCCGTGGTGGACGGGAAGGTGAAGCGGATTCGCGTCTGCACGCGCTGCCTGCGTTCCGGGAAGGTCGTCAAGCCGTAATCGGCATTTCTTTTTTTTTCAAAAAAAACGGGAGGTCTGCGGCCTCCCGTCGTTTATGGTCCGTCGTCCGACCGTTACGCGTCCCGCCCCGCGGTCAGATGAAAGAGCCGCCAGGACATGCCGACCTCGAAGGTCTCCGGTCCTCGCCAATCGGGGTGAGGCCGGTTGCCCTTGAAATCGTACACGCCGGCGAGGTCGCTCATGGCCGCCGCGTATGGGAGCTTGATCCGCTCGGGCGGCGCCTCGCCCCGATCCAACTCCTCCAGCCCGCCGCCCAGCTCCAGGTCGCCGCTCTCCCAGCCCATGTCGAAACCCCGCGCGTAGAGATCCCGTTCAACGGCGCTCTTCCCGCCCCCGAACCACCACGACGGGAAGGCTATGAGCGCCATCCCCATCGGCTCGACGTACCGGCTCACCAGGGAGAAGTCTATAAGATTCTTCCGGCGGAGGCCGTCGTAGGAAACGGCCAGGACGAAGGAGCGTTCACGGGGCGCGATGACCTTGTCCTTCGGCCCGGCCAGCCCCGGCAGGCTCCCGTGGAAAACGGTGACGTTCTCCTTGTCCAGGGAGTAGAGGATGGAGACGGCGACGATGCAGTGGGTCAGCGAGCGGTCCAGGGCGACCACGTGCCCAGAACGCCCGGCCAGGGCGGCGGCAAGGTAGCCCAGCCCGCAGCCGACCTCCAGGGCCGTACCGCCCAGGGGGCGGGTTCCCAGTACGTCGGCGCAGAACGTTTCCCGTTTTTTCAAGGTTTGCGGATCGGAGAGGCGGCTCGGGGAGTAGAGGCCCGTGATGCTCGAGTCCGCGTTTAAACCGACCTCGGAGAGCGGATTGTCGCTCTTGGGGGAACCGGACGAAGGGGGCATGACGCGCGCTCCGGGGTGGCGGTTTTAATTCGACTGTCAATATTTTAGCAGCAATCCCCGCGCCTTGCCAAATTGCGGACCCGATTTGTAACAGGGCTGTGGTAAGCTTGGAATGAATCCAGAGGAGGCGGTATGGAGTACATCATTGCGGGATTGGCCGGTCTGGCGGTTGTACTGCTGTTTGTAATCCTCTTCCGCCGCGGCCGTGGAGGAGACACGCAGAAGGAACTGATAGAGCTCCGCACGCTCACCCAGCGCCAGGCTGATGAGCTCTCGGGACTGAGACAACAACAGACGGACCATTACGTAAAGGTGTTAAGGGAACTGGCGGAAAACAAACAATCCCTTACGAGCAACCTGGGAGAACAGGGCACCAAGCTGGCAACCTTCTTCGGTGAGGTGCAGAACCAGCTTACGCATGTCACCAAAAGCGCAGATGAGCTCAACCGGCAGTCCCAGGTAATCGGCCGCTTGAGTGAACTGCTCCAGGCGCCCAAACAAAGGGGTGGATTGGGGGAGCAGGAGCTGGAGTTAGTGCTTACTGAAATTCTTCCGGCGGAATACTACCGGTTGCAGTACGAGCTTGGACCGGGGCTGGGCAAGGTGGATGCGGTAATCATCCTGGGTGACCGTTTGGTGCCCGTGGATTCCAAGTTTCCGATGTCAGCATTCGACCAGCTTCGTGGGGCTGATAACACCGATACCGACACAAAGCGGAAAGCAAGGGGGAAATTTGTCAAAGCGGTCAAAGAGCGGATAGACGAGGCCTCGAAGTATGTCCGACCGGATGCACGGACGATAGACTTCGGTCTCGTATTTCTGCCGGCTGAGGGGATTTATCAGGAAGCGGCCACCCATCGCTACCCGGAGGACCCCACCGACGACCTAATCCGCTACGCCAACAGCCACAAGATGGCCTTGGTGAGCCCCAGCCTGTTCTTCGCCTACCTGAGGACGATTTATCTGGGCCTGAACAGCCTGCGGGTAGCCGATCATGTTGATGAAATCGTCAAGGGCCTTTCAGGTCTGCGAACCTTGTTGCAGAAGGTGTTGGAGCCGCTCCGCCTGTTAGGAAAACATATCAATAACGCCCGTTCCCAGTACGACAGCGCTATGCAGGAGGTCAACAGCCTGGATGTCCGCATGTCCGTTCTGACTACAGGTGTGTTATCAGGGGAGGCGCCGCCGGAACTGCCGGGGGCGGCGCCGGACGGGGAGGAAAAATCTTGAAATAACTGCATTCCACGGTCCGCGACGCCTTGTATTCCAGCCGGCGATTTGTTAGCATCCGGCTGGCTTTTTCGTTCCCCAACCGCGTAAAAACGCGCATCCCTTTTTTTGCCCTCAGGAGGTAATTGATGCCCAAGATGCTTGAGCTGCGCTGGCACGCTCGGGGTGGACAGGGCGCGGTGACGGCCTCCAAGGTGCTCGCCGACGCGGCCCTGGAGACGGGCAAGCACGTCCAGTCCTTCCCCGAATACGGCTCCGAGCGCATGGGCGCCCCGATCAAGGCCTTCAACCGAATCTCGGACTCACCGATAACCATCTACTCCTCCGTCACCGATCCCGACATCGTCATCGTTTTGGACGAGACGCTCTTGAACGTGGTGGACGTGGGCGAGGGGTTGAAGGACGACGGGATTCTCTTGGTCAACACCGAGCTCGCGCCGGCCGAGGTCCGTGAGAATATCGTCGAGGGTCACCGGTTCCGCATCTTCACCGTGGACGCGACCGGCATCAGCCGGAAGTACCTGGGTCGCCGGATGCCGAACACGCCCATGATAGGTGCGCTGACCGGCCTCGTGGACATGCTCTCCACCGACGACATCTGCCAAAGCTTCAAGGCCAACTACACGGACGTGTTCTCCAAGGACGTGCTCGAGGGGAACCTGAAGGCCATCCGGGAAGCGGCGGTCTCGCTCTCCAAGCCCGACCAGGCGAAGGGTCCGGGCGGCCGCGGCCAACTGGCCAAGCCCAAGTACGGGAACGAGAGTTACAAGGAACTCCCCAGGGCCGGCTACATCGTGGCCTCGGACTTGCACCCCTACCTGCGCGCAGGGAACGCCGTGGATTACAACACCGGGTCCTGGCGCGCCGACCGACCGGTCTGGGACTCAGAGAAGTGCACCCACTGCTTCCGTTGCTTCATCTTCTGCCCCGATGCGGCAATCACCTTTGATCCCGAGACCGAGAAGATGACCGGACACGACCTGGTGCACTGCAAGGGCTGCGGCATCTGCGCCGAGGTGTGCCCCCCCAAGGTCAAGGCCATCACCATGGTCAATGAGACCAGCAAGTAGCGGGGTTTATGAGCCCCGAGGAGGTTTTTGCCGTGCCTGAGAAAACGCTTGCCTTGACGGGGAACCAGGCGGCCGCCTACGCGATGATGCAGATAGACCCCGACGTCGTGGCTGCCTACCCGATCACGCCCCAGACGAGTTTAATGCAGAAGTTCGCCGACTTCCACGCCGACGGCGACGTGTCCACCGAGCTCATTCTGGTGGAGAGCGAGCACTCGGCGATGAGCGCGTGCGTGGGCAGCGAGGCGGCCGGAGCCCGGACCATGACCGCCACCAGCGCCAACGGCCTGGCGCTCATGGTCGAAATCGTCTACATCGCCGCCTCCCTGCGGCTGCCCATCGTGATGCCCGTCGTCAACCGCGCCCTCTCCGGGCCGATCAACATCCACTGCGACCACTCCGACGCCATGCTGTGCCGGGATTCAGGCTGGATCCAGCTTTTCTGCGTGAACGCCCAGGAAGCTTACGAGAACACGATTCAGGCGATCCGTATCGCCGAGCACCCCGACGTGCTGTTGCCGGTGATGGTCAACTTCGACGGATTCATCACCAGCCACGGCATGGAGAATGTGCTCATCCACGACGGCGAGAAGGTCAAGAAGTTCATCGGCGAGTACCACCCGCAGTACCCCCTGCTCGACCCCGCCCTGCCGTTAACCATGGGCCCCCTGGATCTGCACGACTACTACTTCGAGCACAAGCGGGGCCAGATAGACGCCATGGAGGCCGCCCGCAAAGTCATCCTCGACGTGTCCAGGGAGTTCGCCAAGGGGTTCGGCACGCGGGACGACGGCTACTTCCGCACCTACAAGCTCGAGGACGCCGAGGTGGCCATCGTGGTCCTCAACTCCACCGGCGGGACGGTCAACATCGTGGTGGACCGGCTCCGCGAGCAGGGTAAGAAGGCCGGGGCGATCAACCTGCGGGTCTTCCGTCCCTTCCCCGGCGAGGAGCTCGCCAAGGCCCTGGCCCACGTGAAGTGCGTGGCGATGATGGACCGCGCGGTGAGCTTCGGCGCCATGGGCGGAGCGATCTACAACGAGCTGCGCAGCGCCATGTACGAGATGGATTCCCGTCCCGAGGTCATCAGCCGGATGTACGGTCTCGGCGGTCGCCAGATCGAGACCTACCACATCGAGGAGGTTTTCGACGACCTCTTCCGGATACTCGGGGGCGGTAGCGCGGATGATTACGGATATTTAAACGTCCGCCAGCACGAGCCGGCGGCGGTCAAGGCTTAACGGGCGTCGGCGCGCCCGAGGAGGAGATATGCCCAGTTTCAAAGAGATAGCCCTCACGACGCGGCAGCGGCTCTCCGGGGGCCACCGCATGTGCGCGGGCTGCGGCGCCACGATGCTCATGCGCCAGGTCCTCCACAGCCTGGACGCCGAGGACGAGGTCGTCGTCACCGCGGCCACGGGGTGCATGGAGGTCTCCACGACCATCTACCCCTACACGGCCTGGCGGTGCTCCTACATCCACAACGCCTTCGAGAACGCCGGCGCCACCTGCTCCGGTGTCGAGACCGCCTACCGCGCCCTGAAGAAGAAGGGCAAGATGCCCCACAACTTCAAGTTCCTGGCCTTCGGCGGCGACGGCGGCACGTACGACATCGGCCTGCAAAGCCTTTCGGGGGCCATGGAGCGCGGGCACAACATGGTGTACATCTGCTACGACAACGAGGGCTACATGAACACCGGCTACCAGCGGTCCGGCTCGACGCCCCACGGCGCCAGCACCACCACCGCCCCCGCCGGCAAGGTATCCTACGGCAAGCCCCAGTTCAACAAGGACCTGACCGGGATTCTGGCCGCCCACCGCCTGCCCTACGTGGCCCAGGCCATCCCCGCCAAGCCCAACGATCTAATGAAAAAGGCCCGGACCGCCTTCTACACCGAGGGTCCCTGCTTCATCAACTGCCTCTCGCCCTGCATCCCGGGGTGGAAAATCTCCCCCAACGAGACGGTCCAGACCGGCCTGCTGGCGGTGGAAACCTGCTTCTGGCCCCTGTACGAGGTCGTTGACGGCGAGTGGAAGCTCAACTTCAAGCCCAAGGAGAAGAAGCCCGTCGTGGATTGGCTTCAGGGGCAGGGGCGCTTCCGCCACCTGTTCAAGCCGGAGCTCCGGCAGGACATCATTGACGAGATCCAGGCCGAGATAGACCGGCGCTGGCACGAGCTCCTGGTGAAGTGCGGCGAAGGGGCCTAGGGCGTCGGCCCGTTCGATTCAGGAGGGGGCGTTGGGGCCCCCTTCTCGTTGGACGGGCACGGCGTGGAACCGGGCCTGAAATTCCGGCGTAAGGAGCCTCGAAGGGTCGAAGAGAAGGGGGCTTTGGTGAAATTTACGGCATTGCTGGCGCTGGCGTCGTCCGCGGGAACGGCCCTGGCCCAGGGGAGCACCTGAGCCGCCTCCTGCGAGGGGTCGGAGTTACTGACCACCGTTCTCATCGTCGCCGGGGGGCTGCTCGTCTACTCCGCAATCCGCTGGCTGGTGCGGCGTTTCAAGCGCCAACAGCCCTGATCTCATTATTACAACGGCGGCCCGCAGAGGATTCATCCTACGGGACCGCCCTACATCATTGCAAATGCGTGTCGCGGGCTGAGGCGATGGTTGCCGCATGTCCCCTCTCCCCTCTGGGGGGAGGGTTAGGGTGGGGGGTGCGATGGTCTCCCTCTCCCAATGGGAGAAGGATTAAGGGTGAGGGCTACCTTATAAAAAAGCGGCGGGGATAGGAATCCCCGCCCTACGTCATCGCAATACATGGCGGCCCGCGGAGGACTCGTCCTGCGGAGCCGTCCTGCGTTTTTATCGTGTCGGCCCGCGACCGGGGCCGCCCTGCGCGTTTGAGCCGTCGGGGAATCCCCGGCGGTTTGGTGCTATAATGATCGGTCTGAGGGAGGTCCAGATGCGCGGAGCGGCCCTTCTCCTTCTGTTCGCCGCCGGACTGGCCGCCGCCGCCGAGCCCGTGAACCTGGCCGTGACCGATTTCCAGCCACTGGGAGTCTTCCCCGAGCAGGCGGTGGCGGTGGCGGAGATTCTGCGCACGGAGCTCATCGGTCTCCCCGGGGTGCGGGTCATCGAGCGGTCGCAATTGGCGCGGGTGATGGAGGAGCGGTCGCTCTCCGCGGCGGGCATGACGACCGGCGAGGCCGCGGAGCTCGGCGCGCTGACCGGCGCCGACTACATCGCCGTGGGCTCCCTCTCCGCCCTGGGCGAGACGTACACCCTGGCGGTCCGGCTGGTGGACGTGAGTTCCTCCGAGGCGGTGCTGGGCGAGACGGTGACCGTGGGGACGACGGCCGAGCTGCCGTGGGCCTGCCGGGACCTGGCCAAGGCCCTGGCCGGGGCCGTCGGTGCCGAATCGGTAGATGTCACGGAGCCGGAGGTGGAGCCGACGGCGCGTCCGCCGCAGGTCGTCTCGCTCGATTTCTACCGCCACGGCGATTATTCCTCCCCCGCGACGAGATTCGGCCTGGTCGAGACCGAGATGGTGGTGTGGGTCCTGAAGCTCGGACGTGAGGGGGCCGGCCCGGAAGAGGCCCACGAGGTCACCGTGGTCTGGACCGCACCGGACGGGGAGGTGCGGTGGGAGGAGGTGCGATCCGCCGTTTTCGCGGAGGGGCAGGGCTCCCTGCGCGTCATAGGCGGCAAGGGCTACACCGAGCCCGGCGTGTGGCTGGCCGGCGGTTGGGACGTCCGGGTGAGGCTCGACGGCTCCGAGGCCGCCTCGGGGGGCTTCATCGTGGAGTAGCATCCCGGGGGCCGACCGCCCGCGTGTTATAATCGAATTTTAAAGTTGCGCCGTCGCGGAAACCGGCGGCGGGAACGTTTTAGGTGCGAGGAGGGGCGTAAATGGCGGCGCTGATCGAATGGGTCCCCAACATCAGCGAGGGCCGGCGGGCCGATGTCGTAAAGGCCTGCGTCGAGCCCTTGAAGTCCATCGAGGGCGTCAGGCTCCTGGATTTCTCATCCGACCCGGATCACAACCGCTCGGTCATCACCTGTGTGGGCGGTCCGAAGGGGCTCAGGGAGGCCACCCTGGCCCTCTATGCCAGGGCCGTCGAGCTCATAGACATGAACCAGCACTCGGGCGAGCACTCGCGCATAGGCGCGGTGGACGTCAGCCCCTACGTTCCGGTGCGCGACGCGCAGATGTCGGACTGCGACGCCCTGGCCAGGGAGTGCGCCCGGGCCGTGGCGGAAAAATTCGATCTGCCCGTGTACCTCTACCGCGAATCGGCGACGGCCCCGCACCGCCAGAGCCAGTCCGACATCCGCAAGGGGGAGTACGAGGGCCTCGCCGAGAAGATGCGGGACCCCCTGTGGAAGCCCGATTTCGGTCCGGACGAGCCGCACCCCACCGCCGGCGCGACCATCATGGGCGGCCGGCCCTTCCTCATCGCCTTCAACGTCAACCTGGGCACCACCGACGCCGGAATCGCCAAGCGCATCGCCAAGGCCGTCCGCGGCTCCTCGGGCGGCTTCGTCCACATCCAGGGGGCGGGTTTCTACCTCGAGGACCACGAGGAGGGCCCCGTCGCCGTCAAGAGCTACGATGAGCGCGGCGCCATGGTCACCCACCAGGGCTCTTTCACCCGGAAAACGGGCATGGTCCAAATCTCGATGAATTTTCTGGACTACACCAAG
The DNA here is from genome assembly GCA_035528375.1 of bacterium. Classification (NCBI taxonomy): domain Bacteria; species bacterium. Next base: position 1,854 of record DATKYS010000022.1, on the reverse strand, counting down.
ACCCCGCTCTTCCGCGTCGTGGAAACCATCCGGCGCGAGGCGGCCCGCTACGGCGTCCCCGTCATCCAGACCGAGCTCGTCGGCCTGGCGCCCGCCGACGCCTTCATAGATTCCGCCAAGTGGTACATGCAGGTGGACAACCTGAAGAACTCCCAGATCATAGACTTTCAAATCTAAAAAATTATGAACCCGCCCAAACCCCCCAAGGTTACCGCCCGGGACGACGGATACCCCGATCTGATCGTCCACAATGCCTCGCTGGTCCTTACCTGCGCGGGGAAGGGACCCCGGCGGGGTCCGGAGCAGGACGAGCTCCACGCCGTACCCGACGGCGCCGTGGCCGTCACCGGCAGCCGGATCACGGCCGTGGGCCCCGTTACCGATATCATGCAGATGGGCGGTGTCCCCACCACCCTCCTCGACGCCCGGGGCGGGATTGTCATGCCCGGGATGGTGGACCCCCACACCCACCCGGTTTACGGGGGGAACCGGGCCGACGAGTTCCTGAAGCGCCTGGCCGGCGCGAGCTACGAGGAACTGCAGGCCGCCGGCGGCGGAATACAGGCCACCGTGGACGCCACCCGGAAGATGCGCGTATCCGACCTCGTCGAGAGCTCCCGGGGAAGGCTGTGGAGCATGTTCTTCGCCGGGGTGACCACCTTCGAGGCCAAGTCGGGCTACGGCCTCTCCGTAGCCGGTGAAATGGCCATCCTTCAGGCCATCCGGGAGCTCGACGCCGAGGGCCCCTGGGACCTGGTGCCGACCTTTCTCGGCGCCCACGCCCTGCCCCGCGAGTACGCCGACGACCGCGGGGGTTACGTGGACCTGGTCTGCGAGAAGATGATCCCCAAGGTGGCCGCCCTGGAACTGGCCGAGTTCTGCGACGTCTTCTGCGAACGGGGCGCCTTCACCGTGGAGGAGAGCCGCCGCATCCTCCAGGCGGGCCGGGCCCACGGCCTTGAACCCAAGGTGCACGCCGACGAGCTTTCCCTCTCGGGGGGCACCCGGCTGGGCGTCGAGGTCGGCGCCCGCAGCGTGGACCACCTGCCCTACGTGAGCGACGAGGAGATTGAACTTTTAGGTAAAAGCAAGACCGCGGCCGTACTCCTTCCCGCGACCACCTTCTTCCTTCTCCAGGACCGATACGCGCCGGGGCGCAAGCTGGTAGACGCCGGGGCCGTCGTCGCCCTGGCCTCGGACCACAACCCCGGTTCCTCCCACACCCTCTCCATGGGGCGGATCATCGAGCTCGGGGTGATGCGGTGCGGTCTGACGGTGCGCGAGGCGCTCAACGCCGTCACGGTGAACGCCGCCTACGCCGTGGGACGCGAGAAAGAGGTGGGCAGCCTCGAACCGGGCAAGCAGGCCGATCTCATCATCCTGAACGTGAGCACGCCCGAGGAGCTAATCTACGCCTGGGGCGTCAACCACGTCGTCGCCGTCATCAAGCGGGGTCGGCTGGTGGACCGCCGCCGGCAGCCCGACGAAACCCGACCCAAAACGCAACGGTTCTCGGACCTCTTCAGTTGACGTGTACGGCTTTACACGCCTGGGCTCCCAATCCCCCCGTTACGCGAAGGAGCAACGGATGCTGACGGACCTCACCATCACGGATTTCCTGAAGAAACTCGGCAGCAGGGAACCGGCCCCCGGGGGAGGCTCCTCGGCGGCTCTGGCGGCCAGTCTGGGAGCGAACCTCCTCTCCATGGTCTGCCGGTTGACCGCGGGGAAGAAGGGGTACGAGGAGTTCTGGGACGAGTGCAAGGGGGAGAACGCCGGGATCGCCGAGGCCGCCGACAGGCTCCGCGTGCTGATTGACGAGGACACCGAGGCCTTCAACGCCCTGATGGCCTC